>NZ_JCAKMY010000001.1:0-185631 GCF_059515845.1 Acinetobacter sp. CY79 | reverse complement strand
AATTGATATATATAATTTAATTTTTTATCAATAAGAACGAAGGTGAAATAATATTAATTTAAATCAAATATTGATTGATAAGAGTGTTTCTTTTTGTATATGATTAGCGCGTAGCCACGTTGGTGGTTGAGATGTGACTTGGTAGACGACTCAATTAGCCACACATTCATCAAAGTTTTGCTGGTTTACATCGATCCTAGGGTAGGCCAGTCTTTTTATAAAAACTGAAGGGAAATTTTATGAAATTTCAAAAAACGCTTTTAGCAGCAAGCTTAGCAGTAGTAGCAGTATCAACAGCGAATGCAGCTGTAGTTCAACAAGTTGCGAACCCTGTTCAAGTGACAGAAAATCTTGTCGATAATAAGTTTGTGAACAGTGATAATTATTTTGTGGATAGTGTTACTGGTCAAAGAATTGATACTTCAAATCTTGTATATGCTCCAGTACACAGTGAATTAGCGACTACTTATAATACTAATACGCAAGGCGATAATAGAATTACGTCTGACTATTTACCGATTCTAGGAAATGTAGTTGATCGCAATAATGATTGGGTTGGTATTGATTTAGGTTCACAGGCAGTTACCGGTGAAGCAGGTAGAGATGATTTTAAATACGACGTATTTAAATATACAAATAAAGATGGCACTACTGTTTACCGTTTGCAACAAGTTGAATCACAACAGTATGTACCTGGTACATTTACGTTGAATGCAAACAATGTGTTAGTTGCTAATAATCAAATTAGTGCTGACGCAATTGAAGATAAATCAGTTTGGTCGCTAGAGCGTGGTGGTCAATTAGAAGGAACTGACTTCACGACAAACACTGGTTATGAAAGTAAAATAGTCAATGGAGAGCATGTACTTTACGGTTATCAAGGTCAAACAGGTAAAATCGCTGGTCTTGCGAATGGTAACATTGTAACACCTACTGCGAATAATCAACCAGTTGACGCTATATTTGATGGCGTTAACGGTGTAGTTTCTAATGATATTCGTTATGTACAGTCTGGTATCATTGCGAATACCGGCGATTATCGAAATGGTATTAATGGTGCAGATCCTTACCTAGACCCAGCTAAAAATATCTATGGTGTAAGTGCACGTGATAATAATAATGTTGTAATGATGACAGGTAATGGTATTGCTTTAGCTGATCTAAGCGTAAACAATGGCAATGGCACATTACAAACTGACGGAAGTGTAGTTGTACGTAGCACTAGTGGTGAAACTTCAGTATCACAAAAAGCTCGTCACTACCAAACTCAGGGTAAAAAACTTGTAGAAGTGTATAATGACGTACCAGGTGCAGAATTTACAACACAATGGTATGAAGTTGTTGCTGGTAAGTTAGTTGCATATACAGGTGAAACTCCAGCAGTTGGTTCGCATAATAAAACTGGTACGGCTAACTTCACAACTGGTACAGTTAACAATGCAGTTGTACATAATACTGTAACAAATAAAAATGTTACTTATAAAGAATCAGTGGTTGCGACTAAAGAAGATCGTATCGATGCAAGTGTAACAACTAGTACTGGTTTAGATACAGAACAATTTGATAAGCAGAACAGTAGCGAATTAGTATCTGAAACTTCTCAACACGTTTCTACCGGTGTAATTGGTAAGAATGGTTCTGAAAATGTTTATGGTACAGAAGTTGTTAAAACTGTGACTAAAGACGGTGAAACAACGACTGCTAAAACTACAATCACTGCTGATTATGTAGATTCTGGTGACTTCCGTATCAATGGCGTAAGTATTGTTGACAACATCAAAGATTCTGTTGACTCTGCAGTTGAAGGTGCTTCAGAAGCAATTGATGCAAAAGTTGCTGAAGTTGACCAAAAAATCGTTGAAGTTGATTCACGTTTAACTCAGTTCAATGGTGTTGCTGCAGGTCTTAATAACCGTGTAGATCAATTGAACGCTCGTGTAGATGACGTTGAGAAAACTGCTTACCGTGGTACAGCAATCGCTTTAGCTGCACAACAAAACGTACCTAACATTGGTGCGGGTCAAACTGCAGTATTTGGTGGTGTAGGTCATTACGAAAGCGAATCTGCTTTTGCATTAGGTCTTGCTACAGTACTTAAAGATGGCCGTACTTCTATCAGTGGTGCACTTGGTGTTGCTGGCGGTAGCGAAGTTGGTGGTCGTCTAGGTGTTGCATACGTATTTGGCGGAAAATAATACTTTCCAAGCTTGATATGTAGAATGTAAAATGCAAAAAATCCCCGCTCTATGCGGGGATTTTTTATAGAGTTAAGTGATGATTTGTTAAGGTATTAATATTAATAACCAAGTAAGCAGAATAATAGCTTGTGCTACAAATTGCGCTGCACTTCCCATATCTTTAGCATTTTTAGAAAGCGGATGTTTATCGAGTGATACACGGTCAACAACAGCTTCAATGGCAGAATTAAACAATTCCACGATTATTGCCAATAAACAAACGGCGATCAGCACAGCTTGTTCAATTCGAGAAATATCTAAGAAAAAGGTAATGGGTATCAAAATCACATTAATCAGAATAATTTGGCGAAAAGCAGCCTCATGTTGAAAAGCCGCTTTAAATCCTGCTAGAGAATAGCCTGTAGCATTGATAATCCGTTTAAGACCTGTTTTACCTTTTAGTGAAGAATAGTCGCTCATATACTTAAACTTTTATAAAATTTCAGGCAAAATAGTACAGTAAATTTAAAATACAATTAAATCGAAAGAATTAATCAAAAACTCACTATAAATAATGTGCAATGAGAGAATTAATGAAAGCCTTATCTTTAGCTTTATTCATGGGTGTGATCACAACACAAACTTTGCAAGCTGAATTGCAGTCGAATGTCGCATCAACAACCATTTCAAGTGCCAATGCATCTGCATCTGCATCTCAGGGGTTTTATCAATACCAATTTGGCAAATATAAAATTGTTGCCTTATTGGATGGTACCAATCAACTCAGTCGTGAACTTTTCAATCAAAATATTGGAAATGAAGAACGTCTAAAATTATTTGATCAATTGGGTATTAAAGGGGCATTGCCGACTTCAATTAACGCTTTTTTAATTGATGATGGTCAATCTGTGATGTTAGTTGACAGTGGAGCTGCAAGTTGTTTTGGTACACACTTGGGAAGTATGGTTAAAAATATTGAAGCTGCGGGATATAAACCTTTTGATATTCAAACCGTATTTTTGACTCATCTACACCCTGATCATGTGTGTGGTATCGCAAAAGAAGGTCTAGCCGTTTTCCCATTGGCAAACCTTTATGTGCATGAAGATGAAGTTCAGTATTGGTTAAATCCAAGTACTTTGACTTCCATACCTGCTGGTTCCCAAGAAAAATTTAAAGCGACGGTTGCTCAAATAGAAAAGGCACTTGCCCCTTATAAGCAAAATAGAACATTTAGAACGTTTAAAGATGGTGCCATTATTAATGGACTGGAAGTTATTCATTCAGCGGGGCACACCCCAGGTCATCGTAGCTTTAAATTGGTGAATGGAAATGAGCAACTTGTTTTCTTAGGGGATGTCGTTCATAGCCATCAGTTACAGTTTGAACAGCCAATGCTTGCTGTAGAGTTTGATGTTGATGCACTCAAAGCAGCTGAAACGCGTAAACGTATGTTCGAGGAATTGGCGCTTAAAAAAGCAGTTGTTGCAGCAGCGCATTTACCATTTCCCGGTATTGGTTATATCGAGAGCAATGGTTATTTGAAATATAAGTGGCATGCGATAAGCTCTCCTGTGACTCCTGTGACTCCTGTGACTCCTGTGACTCCTGTGACTCCTGTGACTCCTGTGACTCCTGTGACTCCTGTGACTCCTGTGACTCCTGTGACTCCTGTGACTCCTGTGACTCCTGTGACTCCTGTGACTCCTGTGACTCCTGTGACTCCTGTGACTCCTACAACTCCGAAACTCGTAGATCCAGAAGAGTTTCGTAAAAAACCAGCGACTATTGTTGTTGTACCCAATGAAATTGCTCCAAAGGAAATTTCACAATGGGTAGATCATCCAGTACAAGTAAAATAATAGTCATGCAATGAAATAAAGGCGCTTAATTTAAAAATTATGCGCCTTTATCTTTGAAGCTTTATTTATTCCAGATCCTATTGATGAACCTATATTATTTGACCGCGTTATTGTCCATGGGTTTCAAATATTGATTCACTGCACGACGTCCTAAAGCAGGATCATCCGTGAAGACACCGTCAACTCCAGCCTTAAAAAAACGTTCAAATTCTTTTAGAGAACCGCTAGAACAGGCTTCTGTTAGGTTTTCACTACATCTTAAATAAGTCGGTAAAAAATTATTTTCAGGTCTTAGAGTATATGGATGCACTTTTAAACCCACAGCATGCGCATCTTTGACAAAACTGGTAGTGGTGTTTTGGTCTGTATTCGAAAAAATATAGGTTTTGCTCGGCCCAACGCCATCTGCGTATTTTGCTACTTCCTTTAAGCCTGATGCTAATGCGATGTCTAGATATTTTTGTGGATTTCCACTTTTAACATAGTCAGCAGGTGCACTATTCGGCGAGTCTAAAAGCTGGATAATTTTTGCATGCTTTAAGCTTTTATGTTGATCAAGCTGATCATTCATGTATTTCAAATTAGCAACTTCAAAAGACTGTAAATAGACCGGAGCAATTTCACGGGTATATGGATACTTTGCTAAAGTTTGCAGTAAAGGATCTTCTAAACCCAAACCAATACTTTGGAAATAAGTCGGATGTTTAGTCTCGATATACAGACCAATAATTTTACCCGTTTTTTTATAATGGTTTTCAGCTAATTCAATAATCTGATCCAGTGTGGGAATTGAATATTGATCATTGTATTGAACATTTTGAGGGCGATATTCTGCAATTCTTTCGCGTGCTTTTATATTTTGATTGAGTTCATTGAGCGTGAAATCTTCAGTAAACCAACCTTTGATCTCATTGCCATCGATAGTTTTAGTTTTTTCACGATCTTTATATTGGCTCAGTGTCTTAACATTGGTTGTACCACCAATTTCATTCTCATGTCGTGCAACCAAGTAACCATCTTTAGTTGCAACTAAATCAGGTTCGATAAAGTCCGCACCATCATCAATGGCTTTTTGATACGCCGCTAAAGTATGCTCAGGTCGAAGCGCGCTTGCCCCACGATGTCCAACAATAATAATTTGGGGTTCAACATAGGATGAGGGTGAGGACGGCTGATTGAATGAATCATGATCGTCATCATGACATGCTGTTAAAAAAGGAAGAATGGCTAAACTGAGCAGCGTTTGGCTCAGCACCTTTGTTGTTGAGAATTGGGATTTTATTAATTTAGGTCTGGTGAGTTGTTGTGTAAAGTGACTCGTTCTCATCGTGACTATCTCACTATTGTTATAAAGTTAAATGACAAATAAAACTGAAAGTTAGAATCCAGCTTTCAAGTGAATCGAGTACAGCATGTGAACTTTGCAAAGTGATGACACTCTCAAATGGGCATGTTCAAAATGTTTGAAGATGGTGACATAAGCTCTCCATGATTTCTTCATAATTGGTTCAAAATTAAAGATTTCTGTTATTAGTTATTGTGTTTTAGACTGTTGTCACAGAAGATCAATGTGATTGTTATATTTTGTATTTATTCTCATTTATCTCGAAACACTTAACCTCGATTACTTAACCTCAATTAATTAATGAACCAATCTGATGCTATCTAAGTTTTTTATTGAACGTCCAATCTTTGCAGGGGTACTTGCCATTATTGTGATGGCGATGGGTATTTTCTCTGTCATGAGTTTACCTGTTGAACGTTATCCTGATATCGCTCCTCCTCGGATCACCGTCTCTGCCACATATACAGGGGCAGATGCAGAAACCGTTGAAGAAAGCGTCACGCAAATGTTGGAGCAGCAGATAAAAGGTATTGATAACCTACTGTATTTTAGTTCAACCAGTAATTCATCGGGTAATGCACGGATCAGTCTGAGTTTTGAAAATGGAACAGATCCAGATACGGCTCAAGTACAAGTTCAAAATAGTATCAATGGGATTTTAAATAGACTACCAGATGATGTACAAAGACAAGGCGTCAATGTTTATAAGTCCTTGGGTGATACCTTTATGGTGGTTGGCTTATATGACACGACCAATAAAAGTAACAATATTGAGCTGTCTGATTATCTGTCGAATCATATTGAGCAGGAAATTGGACGTATTGAAGGGGTGGGTGAGGTTGATGTTTTTGGTTCTCAATATGCGATGCGTATTTGGTTAAATCCCAATTCTTTACGTCAATATCAACTGATGCCAAGTGATGTTCGAGCTGCCATAGAAGCACAGAATACGCAAGTCGCAGCAGGTGGTATTGGGGATTTACCTGTCGTTCAAGACCAATATTTAAATGCCAAAGTGACCGCAGGCTCTCGATTAAAAACGGTCGATGAGTTTAAAAACATCATTGTCAAAGCGACAGCCAATGGTCAATTTGTTTACTTAAAAGATGTCGCACGGGTGGAACTCGGCGCTGAAAATTATCAAGCATTTAATACTATTAATGGTTCACCTTCAGCAGGTTTAGCGGTTTCAATGTCATCTGGTGCAAATGCATTAGAAACTTCAGCATTGATCAAAGCTGAACTGGACAAGATTCGCCAAAAACTGCCCGAAGGCTATGTCATCGTTTATCCACGTGATAACACGCCATTCGTACAAGAATCGATTAAAGAGGTGGTGAAAACACTGATTGAAGCGATCATCCTTGTAATTTTGGTGATGTTCCTGTTTTTACAAAGTTGGCGTGCCACGCTGATTCCTGCTTTAACGGTTCCAATCGTACTATTCGGGACCTTCGCCGTATTATTCGCTGTGGGCATGAGTATTAACACACTCACCTTATTTGCTTTAGTGTTGGCGATTGGATTACTGGTGGATGATGCCATTGTTGTTGTAGAGAATGTAGAGCGGTTAATGCATGAAAAAGGTCTGACAGCCAAGCAAGCATCGATTGAGTCAATGCAAGAAATGACAGGGGCATTGATTGGGATCACCGTAGTCTTGACGGCAGTATTTATTCCGATGGCTTTTTTCACTGGATCTACAGGTGTGATTTATCGACAGTTTTCGATCACGTTAATTGCTGCGATGTCATTGTCCTTACTCGTCGCATTGGTTTTAACGCCTGCATTGTGTGCCATCATTTTAAAACCCAATCCTAAACCTCAACGCTGGGCTGTTTGGTTTAATCAAAAAATGGATGCTTTGAAGCATCATTATTTAAAAGTGGTGAATCGTGCTTTCGGTTTGAAATGGGTGGTCTTTGTTGCTTTTGTTGGTTTGATTGGTGCATTTGGTTTGATCTATAAATCATTACCGACCAGTTTTATTCCAAGTGAAGATCAAGGTTTTATCAGTGTTCAATTCAGCTTGGCTGAAGGGTCACCGATGTCCAAAAGCCGTGTGGTGGGTGAAGAAATTCGTGAATACTTTTTAGATAAAGAACAGGCAAATGTTGATTTAGTACAAATCCGTTATGGACGAAATTTCTCAGGTACGGGTCAAAATTTAGGAACAGGGTTTGTCGCATTAAAACACTGGAATGACCGTCCAGATGCTCAAAATTCAGCAGCTGCCATCCGTGAACGAGCAATGGAACATTTTAAAAATCATCCTAATGCAAGAATCATGATCAGTCTGCCTGGATCAGTCAATGGCTTAGGCAATACCGATGGGATTGAGTTTTGGATTCAAGATTTAAATGGTCAAGGACGAGGATATCTCGATACGCAATTTGGCATACTTGAAGGCAAGGCCTTAAATTTCTCTACTTTTGAAAATCTAGGCAAACGATCAAATCCTGACAAAGCAAAGTTAGAAGTCAATATTGATCAAAAATTAGCAATGGTCAATGGCGTTAGCCAATCAGCAATCAATAGTACCTTGTCTGCGGCATGGGGCGGAAGCTATATCAATGACTTTATTGATCGTGGTCGTATCAAGCGTGTGATGATGCAAGGTGACGCAGAATTCCGTTCTAAGCCTGAGGATCTAAATCAGTGGAGTGTGCGTAATAATTTAAATCAGATGGTGCCATTTGGTAATTTTGCGACAGTGACATGGAGTGGTGGACCCGATGTGGTGAACCGTTTCCAAGGCTATACCGCTTTGCAAATGGAAGCAGATACCGTGAAAGGTGTGAGCTCTGGTGATGCAATGCGCGATATCCAAACCATGGTGAATCAACAAGAAGGTTTAGGTGTGGCTTGGAGTGGTTTGTCTTATCAAGAAAATCAATCCAGTAGTCAGGCAATTTGGCTGTATCTCATCTCCATTGCCTTTATTTTTCTTTGCTTAGCGGCACTTTATGAAAGTTGGTCTATTCCAACGGTCGTCCTCACAGCGATTCCTCTAGGCATTGGCGGAAATATAATCTTTAGTACTTTGGCTGGTTTTCCAAATGATATTTATTTCCAAATCGCCTTGCTGACGACCATGGGTTTATCATGTAAAAATGCCATTTTAATTGTGGAGTTTGCAGCATTAGCCCAAGAGAAAGGTAAAACAGCGATTGCCGCAGCAATTGAAGGGGCAGGCTTACGATTACGTCCAATCTTAATGACCTCTTTAGCATTTGGCGCAGGGATTATTCCCTTGGTGTTTGCCAGTGGTGCAGGTGCAGCAAGTCGTCAAGAAATTGGTGTGAGTGTATTGGGTGGGGTGATTTTTGGAACCGTTTTGGTTCTTCTGTTTATTCCATTTATGTACGTTTTGGTTCGCTCGATCTTTAAGGTAAAACCTCAATCGGAATAAATTTTGAGAGCGATATTGACTGAGCGAGCAGACTTTTAGATCCAGCACTGTTTCTCTTAAAACGCTTAAAATGTTGCTTTCATTTTTTAAAACGGCTAATTCAAATGTGAGTTAGCCTTTTTTTTGAATGGATCATTATGAGGAGTTATGAACCATTTTTTATCGTCGAATACTACTTTTTATCGTCAAATACTACTCACGACTCGTGTCATATTCTAAAAAGCTTTAAGCTAAGCAAATATTGTTGTCGAGCAAAATAATAATGATCAATCTAGAAGAACAATCAAATGCGCTATATCATGCAATTTCCATACAAGATCAAGCGGTTATTCAGGAGATTACTCGGCAGATTAACCCAGCAGATTTGGCAACTTTAAGCAAAAATTTAGAGATATCGCAAAGAGTCTCTTTATTTGAATCAATGCCCAATGCAGCATATGTACTTGAATACTTATCACTGACTGAACAAGCTGATATTGCGAATCATCTTCCGAATCAACGTTTAATTAAGATCATTTCTGACATGCACTCAGACAGTCGGGTTGATCTGATTAAAGTACTCCCATTATCTTTACAGCAATTGATTTATAACGGTTTAGATACAGAAAAACGTGCTGAAATTCAATCCTTAGAAATGTATGCTGAGGAGTCCGCGGGTGCAATCATGAGTTCGGATTTTGTGACCTTGTCACCTGAACTCAATATGCAACAAGCAATTGATCAACTCCGCCATGTCGCATCTGATCGAGAGACCTTGTACCTGATTTATATCACCAATGCATTGCGCCAATTAGAAGGGGTCATTTCACTCAGAGAAATCATCCAAGCAGCCCCTGAAAAATTGATTTCAGATGTTATGAATCGTCATGTCATTACAGGGCAAGTGGATGAAGATCAGGAACAGATTGCCAAAAAACTCAGTCATTATGACTTTATCGCATTACCGATTGTCGATGCTGAAGATCATCTCTTAGGGATTGTCACTTATGATGATGCGATGGATGTTTTACAACAAGAATTCAATGAAGATGCTTTAAAGGGAAGTGCAGTTGAATCCTCTCCAAATATCAGTTTGAAATCTGCGCCTATTTTTTCGCTCTATAAGAAACGTGTGTTTTGGTTGGTGCTCTTGGTTTTTGGAAGTTTATTGTCTGGGATCGGAATTTCACATTATGAAGATATTATTGCTACACATATCGTCTTAGTCTTTTTCTTACCATTGTTGGTCGGCAGTGGGGGAAATGCAGGATCACAGTCAGCCACGCTGATGGTGCGAGCAATTGCAACAGGTGATGCACATTTGAAAGATTGGTTTTATTTGTTAGGGCGTGAAAGTTTGGTTGCACTGTGCTTGGGTGGCACGATGGCATTTGCTGTGTCGATCTTAGGGTATATTCGAGGCGATGAAATGGTGGCATTGGTGCTTGCGATCAGCATGATGGCAATTGTACTTCTAGGTTGTTTAATTGGTATGAGTTTACCTTTTATTTTAAATAAACTCGGACTTGATCCAGCCAGTGCTTCTGCCCCATTGGTCACATCAATCTGTGATGCAACTGGTGTCGTGGTGTATTTATTTATCGCTTCACAGCTCTTGGTGAATTTAGCCTGATGACTAAAATAATTCCCCATTTTTTTAATGCTGTATTTATCGCACTGATTGGATATAGAAGGGGTGAATTGCAGATCCATTAAAATGATAGTGACACTGCATCAGATCAACACTGAACTCGAGCAAAACAGAACAGGAGCAACATAGAACAAGAATTAATTCACGTATAGATCATGATTGTTAATCAAACTCATATTGATTGCACAATAAAAACAAGCTATTACAGATGGATACATACACAGATCACAACACAGATAGAAACTTATGACTTCACCAAAAAAATTATCACAAGCTGAAGTGATCCGCTTAGAACGTGATTTGGCTAAATTTGCCAATATGATGGATTCTGTTGTCCGTATTCCTTTTACCAAGCAAGGAGTGGGTGCAGATGCTGCATTGAGTACTATTCCTATTGCAGGAGACATCGCAGGTTTTGTCCTGACGTGTTACGCCGTAGTAAAAGCCAAACAGATCGGTGTACCACAACATAAATTGAATGGGGTGATCAAATTGGCGGCGATGGATGCAGTGGTCGGTTTTATACCTGTAGCAGGCACTATTTTTGATATTTTTATTCGGCCAAGTCGCAAGGCTTTAGCTGTGGTGCATGATCATATTCGTGAAGAGTACAATGTGCAAACCGATCATCATGTGGTACATCCATTTTTACATGAAAAACTTGAACAGAAACAGCAAGACTCAGCTTTTTGGCGTAATCCTGCTGTGGCTTGGATTTGGATTCATATTCCAGATATTTTAGGCACATTATTTTTAGCGATGTTTGCTTTTGCCATTTGGCTCGGGGCAAGTTGGTTATGGCAATGGTATCAAGGTATAGGTGTTTAAATCTCAGCTAATAATTAACATGCTTAAAAGTTTTTATTAATGTGATCTTCAATATGAAGGATCATTGAGAAAAATTGTCAAAATGGATTGTATCTATACATAAAAAAGCCTCCTTGAAGGAGGCTTTTAAAAACTCATTTTTTATCAATCTTAATGGCAATCAAGCTGGCGAAGTGCAGCGACACGTTGCTCAATAGATGGGTGAGTTTGGAATAGCGCAGCAAGGCTAAATCCTTCTTCACGACCTGCAGAAATTGCAAAAGCTTTCATTTCCTTCGGCATTTGATCAGGCATTTCTGATTCAGCTTGGAGACGCAATAGTGCAGAAATCATCGCTTCTTTACCCGCCAAACGTGCACCCGCTTCATCGGCACGGTATTCACGGTAACGCGAGAACCACATCACGATTGCAGAAGCCAAAATACCAAATACGATATCCAGAACGATGGTGATTAAGAAGTAGCTCCAACCTGGTGCTTCACCTTCTTCACGACCAAATACATTACGGTCAACAAAGTCACCGACGATACGTGCAAAGAACATCACGAAAGCGTTGACTACGCCTTGAACCAGTGCAAGGGTAACCATGTCACCGTTTGCCACGTGACCAATTTCGTGCGCAAGGACAGCACGTAATTCGTCTTTGTTCATACGTTCAAGTAGACCGGTAGACACAGCAACTAATGCATCATTCTTGTTCCAACCTGTTGCGAAAGCATTAGATTGATACGAAGGGAAGATACCCACTTCAGGCATTTTAATCCCTGAACGTTGTGCTAACTGTGCAACCTCATTCAATAACCATGCTTCGGCTTGGTTACGTGGAGCATTTGGATCAATTAACTCTGTACCAGTTGTTTTTTTCGCAATCCATTTAGACATGAACAGAGAGACTAAAGAGCCAACCATACCAAAGACTAAACAGAATACGAGTAAGCTGCCTAAGTTTAGGCCACCTGCGCCATGGTAACTACCGACACCGAAGAGTGACAAAATTATGCCAGCTACCACCAGTACCGCGAGGTTGGTAAGCAAAAACAAACCAATCCGCATCATCGAGAAAATCCTCATTTAAATTAGTAATAATTTGATTTTCAAATCGAAAATCTATGTGTAAATATGCGTTCGAGTGGCTAAAAATTCAAGCGCTAAATTCAAATATAAAACAAAAATTAATTGGAAAAATAGATTTTAGCAGTCGCAGAAGCATTCGCTGTACTATATGAGCCCGCTGGTGCATCGGTAAAGGTGCCATCAGACGCGATAATAATTTGTCGGTTTGAATATTTAGGAGGGGGATTGCTTTGCGAAATGTTTTGACCCGCATGATTTGAAGTGCTTTGACCCGCATGACTTGAAGTACTTTGCCCTGATGCAATCAGAGTACCTTGCGGACTTTGTAGAGTATTAGAAGATGAACGAGTTGAACTTTGAGCAGACGCTTGTGTTGCACCTAAACCATTTGAATATAAATTGTTGAAACGGCTGGTTACACGACGTACGTAGTCTTGAGTTTCTCTAAAGGGAGGAATCCCGCCATACTTTGCTACATTCCCTTCACCTGCGTTGTATCCAGCTAAAGCCAAACTGGTATTGCCATTAAAACGCTTTAATAACCATGCTAAATATTTTGCACCTGCGAAAATATTTTGTTGTGGATCATAGGCATTACTCACATTAAAGCGCTTCGCCGTAGCAGGCATGAGTTGCATCAAGCCTTGTGCACCGACTGGAGAACGTGCATGGATATTAAAGCCAGATTCAGTGTGCATGACCGCTTTAATTAGACCTTCTGAGACACCGTGTGTTTGAGCCGCTTGACGAATATAGTGATCATACGCATTTTTATTTCGATTTTGGCTGGGGAGTACTGAAGCTTCAGAAGTACCCCAGTTACTATAAGCATGAATGTTACTGTCAGGGTAGTAGGTTTTCTTTTCGACTTTGAGTGAATTATAGCGATTCTTTTTATTGGTGAGTAAGGTTGTTCCATTTGAATCTTTAAGTTGATAAATCGTTTCACCTGCGAGAGTAGTAGGTAAAAATTGCGAAATGCTCAAAGCGCTCAACAAAAATGGAAAATGAAAACGCTTAAGTTGTATCGAATATGATTTTTTCATTATTTATAGTTTAAAAATTACGATCCCCAAAGTCATTTTGAGTTTATCAAAGAAAGTTGTATAGAAAAACAATGAATTAATTATTAACAACAGATTTTTCAAAAATCAAGACTTAATTGTTGAGTAAATATCCAAAAAAAATATTTATTTTTATTTAATCTAAGCGACTTGACTTAGTTAAGTTGTTGAATAATATTAAAAATATAAAGTGGTTAAAAAATGATCAATTTAAAGTAGAAGCCCATTTTACCACGGGAAAAGTTTGTCAAGCCCCTAGCCATCCACAATTTTATCCACAGCTTTTGTGGAAAACTGTGGAAAAGTCCAAAATATAAGCGTTGTGATTAAAAAATGAACTGAGCCGTCTATTTTAAATAGGTGAATAAGACAGGAATATGAAAAAAAATGAATAAAGCTTAAAAATAAAAATTCTTTAGATGCGGTTGAGCAGTGAATCAGATAAAATTACGCAGTATTTTTTTTATGGTTAATTTCGTCTATGTACTCGCCAGTTGAGTCCGATCAAGGATTTAATTTTAAACCTGAACCGCCTACGAGTTCTGCATATTATCGCCTATTGAAAAAACTTCGCCGTCAAGTAGGTCATGCGATCCGTGATTATAAGATGATCGAAGAGGGTGATAAGGTCATGGTCTGCGTGTCTGGTGGTAAAGACAGTTACACCATGCTCGATATTTTGTTGCAGTTCAAACGTATCGCACCGATCAATTTTGACGTTGTCGCAGTGAACCTTGACCAAAAGCAACCCGGTTTCCCTGAGGATATCTTGCCACGATATATGGAAGAAAATAACATTCCGTATTATATCTTGGAAAAAGATACCTATAGCATCACGAAGAAGTTGACCCCGGAAGGGAAAACCTATTGTGCCGTATGTTCACGTCTACGTCGTGGCTCATTGTACGGTTTTGCTCAAGAGATTGGCGCGACTAAAGTGGCTTTGGGGCATCATCGTGATGACATCATGGCAACATTCTTCTTGAATCTTTTCCATGGTGGTAGCTTAAAAGCAATGCCGCCTAAATTGTTATCTTCTGACAAAAAGAACATTTTGATTCGTCCTTTGGCTTATGTTGAAGAGAAGGACATTATCAAATATGCAGAAATGCGTAATTTTCCGATCATTCCGTGTAATTTATGTGGTTCGCAGGAAAATCTGCAACGTGCCATCATCAACGACATGTTGCGTGAGTGGGATAAAGCGCATCCTAAGCGCTTGCACAGCATTTTTGGTGCAATGCAGAATGTGTCGCCATCTCAATTGGCAGATCGTGACTTATTTGATTTTGAAGCCTTAGATGCGCAACGTGAACTTGATTTCACGGGTAGTTGCTCAACTGAGGAAGATACAATTCAAAACAAGCGAATTAATATGGTCAATTTAGGCTTTGCAGCAGAATAATATCTGCTGAGTCAGACCATGTTTTGATAAGAAAGGCGCTTTTTAAAAGCGCCTTTTTTTACGTCTTTCAAAAAGGTGATTTTGGATTGTTGCTATAAATAACCCGAATCGCGGATAAGGATTCTTCTTTAAAATCATAATATAAATATAATTTTATGATTGATTTTTAGCGCTATCAGATCAAGGAACAGACTTTTTTATGATCAAAATGATGGATAAGCCTCAAGATGAATGGTCTTATTTTCTTAAGCAGGATTCGGGTTATAAATAAAATTGTACTTTAAATAAAACTGAACTTTCGATTATTTGAATAGACGATGAAACATTAAAAAAATGGATGAAAAAAAGTGAATCTTTTTGAGAAAATGATTTTTTATATCATTTTTTTAAACGGCAAGATATTTTAAATCATTGACTAAAATAGCTTCGAAACCAAATTTAGATTTGTTAATGATTTAATAATAAATTCCGATAAAAATTGAACAGTGAGTACAAAAAAAGGGGTGGATTAATGAAATTTACGTGCTATAACAATAAGCAAGCATTATGCTTCATCATGTGGTTATCTTGGATTGGTAACACAATAAATTGAATAAATATATCGAGGAAAGAACATGCCTGCATTTTTAACTGATGATTGGTTTGCGAATGTTGAAAAATTAACTGCTGAAGCTGGTGACTTAAATCTACCTGCATCATTATCTAACCTAGCATTGAATTTGGTGGTTACTGGTGGTGAAGGAACAACTGAACTTGCATTAGACAGCGGTAAAATCGTAAAGGGCGCTTCTGCAAATGCAAAAACGACATTAACGCTCGATGCTGAAACACTTCGTAAAGTGTTCCTTGAGTTTGATATGGCTGCAGCAATGCAAGCATTTATGACAGGCAAAATCAAAGTACAAGGTGATATGTCTCAATTGATGGCACTTCAAACAGCGAAGCCAAGTCAAGAGCAAAAAGATCTATTCAAAAAAGTACTAGAGCAAACTTCTTAAGTTTTATCTTGATTCTTTTGAATCAAAAAAAGCTTACCCGAGGGTAAGCTTTTTTATTGCATTTAAGAAAGTATCTTAGATCTAATTAGATAAATCCCAATTAAATGCTCTGGAGTTGGGGGGTAGTCTTAATATGCTCTAAATAGGCACGAATACGTGTTACATATTGAACAGCTTGCTTGTAGCGACTGTTACGAGATTGATTGCGATTTAAGTACTCATACACTTCAATCCAATCATGTGGGTTTTTACCTTGAGCGCGTAAACGCTTCATGATTTGATCTGTCGCACCAGGTCCCATGTTATAAGCAATCAAAGCATACCAATAACGATCTTGTAATGGGATTTGCTCATAGCGCGACATCATGAGATCAAAGTATTTTGCACCACCGTGTATACTTTGTGATGGATCTACTCGATTAGAAACACCCATCGCACGGGCAGTACCGTTCGTTAGCATCATAATGCCACGTACACCTGTTGGTGATACTGAGTCTGGCTTAAGATAAGACTCTTGATAACCGACTGCTGCTAGGAAATGCCAATCGAGATTGTATTTTTTTGCAGACTGTTTAAAGCTGGCTTTATAAATCGGCATACGATTACGTAGATCACGTTGAATCGTTTTCCAATCATTTTCCTTCACAACTTTACGGTTGTAGAAAGAAGCCATTTGCTGAATCGAACCATCTTGTTTACTTTGGCATACAAATCCGCTGGCAATGTCTGTCAGAGGATCATCAGCACGTTTGAACACCCAGTTAATGTCGGCATTCAAACCATTTTTGTTCAGACTATTCAAATCACCGCAGGCAGCTGAAAAGCCAGTGAGGTTTTTAGATTCGATGGTGGCGGTTGAGGCCGTGGTCATAGCAAAGTTAGCCTTACCTTGCTGAACCATTTTCAAAGCAGCTTCATTTGAGGAAACTGTTTTAAAATCAAGTTTTACATTCAGACTTTCTGCATAGCTGGTGACTAAGTCATAACCGAAACCATGCTTGAAGTTACCATCTTTAAATACAACCGTAGGATTGGATACAGCAACGACAGTTAATTTATTGCTGTTGACCACTGAGTTGTACTGATTGGTCTTTGTTGCATTGATCGAATGAAATGGAATAAATGCTGTAGCGAGAACCAACGCTTTAAATGTGAGAGAGGAAGTAAAAGAATTAAGGCTAGGCCTAGATCCTGACTGTGAACTACTGTGCATGTTGTCTCCGCTACAAGTAATTTATGCCCAAAAAAAGCAAAAGCGAACCCGCTTTAAAACTTTAATTTAAAGTTGATAAATTCAATAAGGGTGGGCGTCATGAACGTCATTCAAAATGACATGTGGGTGATGAAAAATAAAGAAGAAACCTTCTTTGTATAAAAAGTAAGCAAGCTAAACAATGAGCGCATAATAAACATCGAAATATACATTGTCAAATTTTGTACATGAAAAAAAGAAAATTTGACAATTAACACCATGATAAATATAAGAAATAAAAATTATAAAATGATTGTTTGTGGAAATAGGGTATAAAATATTGCAATGTGTAGCCACTTTGTAAGCAAATTTGCTGAAAAATTAATGAAAAAATCGAACCTGATTACACGTTCTGGACACGATAAGTTGGTCGCAGAATTAAAGCATTTATGGCATGAAGAACGTCCTGAAATCACTCAAAAAGTCAATTGGGCGGCCAGTCTCGGCGATCGTTCTGAAAATGCAGATTATCAATACAACAAGCAAATTTTAAGAAAAATAGATCGCCGTGTTCGCTATTTGGGAAAAAGACTTGAGGAGCTCAGAATTATAGATTTTTCACCTGAACAGGAAGGGAAAGTTTATTTTGGTGCTTGGGTCGAAATAGAAAATGAACAAGGCGAAGTGAAGACTGTGCGTATCGTGGGCATTGATGAAATTTATGATCATCACCCACAACATATCTCGATTGATGCTCCTATGGCACGAGCGATGTTGTCAAAACAAGTCGATGATGAGTTTGAAGTCATTACACCTCTTGGTAAAAAAACCTGGTTCATCAATAGTATTCGATATGAAAAACTCGATAATTCATAAAATCATCCCATATTGAATTAATTTTGAACATTCGCGAATAAAAATGAATAAAAGTATTTGCCAAGCTTGGTTTTTATTTATATGATAGCCGCCATTGGAAGCGTGGCAGAGCGGTTTAATGCACCGGTCTTGAAAACCGACGAGGGCTTATACCCCTCCGTGAGTTCGAATCTCACCGCTTCCGCCAAATACAAAAAACCCTGATCATTGATCAGGGTTTTTTATTTTTAGTTGCTTATTTACAGTCAATTAATTTTCATTGTGATGTGCTAATGAAAATCATGCGAGTATTACAAGCAAGGAGCAGTGAGTGATAGATCAAATTCTTCGATTTTATATTCAAGTTATAGATAAATAGCTTTATAACTTGAATAGTCGACACTGAAATTAGCGAGGTAAATCAAACCAAATCATTTGTGTGTTTTGATTTGCTTTAACACTGGAATCCTCATCAAACATCAGTGCATCGCCTGTTTTTACAATCTGACCTGCAATTTCAACTTCTCCTTCAACCACATGGATATAGTTAAAAGTTTGCGTTTTATTTACATCTAAAGATTGACCTGCTTCTAATACAGCAGTTTTCACCTCAGCATCTTGACGTAAATGCATAGGGGCATTGTCATTTGGACCTGCAATCAAGTGCCACTGATTCGGTATATCTTTAGGATCAAGTTTAATCTGTTGATAGGTTGGGTCGGCATCTTTAATATTGGGAATAATCCAGATTTGAAATAGATGGACATCTTCGTCATATTGATTGATCTCGCTATGGCGAACACCTGTACCCGCACTCATCAACTGCCATTCGCCAGCATTGATATTACCCGCATTACCCATACTGTCTTTATGGGAAATGGCACCTTTAAGCACACAAGTGAGAATTTCCATATTGTCATGTGGATGTGTCCCAAAACCATTATGTGCTGCAATATGATCATCATTAATCACACGTAGCGGGCCAACACCCATCAAGTCAGGGTTATACCAGCTACCAAATGAAAAGCTGTGATGCGTGTTGAGCCAACCTGCTTGAACATGACCACGATCTTCACTGCGGTGTAAATAAGTTGTCATCTCGGTTCTCCAATTCTTAGTATATGTTTAATAAAGCTATCTTAGCTGAGCTTTGATTGAGATGAAATCGAATAAAAGAGACATATTGTTTTATTTATAGGATGATGACTCATTATTTTTTCGAGTGTAATTGAGCTCAATGTTTGATACAAAAAACCCACCCGAAGGTAGGTTTTAATATTCCGTTGAAACCAGCTTCGATTACTCTAGGAAACGAACCGTCACGCCAGATTTCACTTTTTTACCTAAATCATTTGCATCCCAGTTGGTTAAGCGAATACAGCCATGGGAAGCAGTTTTAGAAATAGTCGATGGGTTTGGTGTGCCGTGAATACCAAATGATTTTTTACTCAAACCAATCCAAATATTACCCACTGGACCATTTGGGCCTGGTGGTAAAGATAATGGTTTTAAGTTTTTACCTTGTACGAAGTTACTTGGTGAATAGCTATACCATGGATTTGGTGCTACACCTGTTATTTTATACGTACCTGTAGGTGATGGTGTGTCTGAGCTACCAATCGTTGCAGGGAATGATCCCACCATTTGGTTTTGCGCATTAAACAGGTACAACTGTTTTGCACCTTTATGTGCAACGATCAAATGAATGTTCTCTGGTAATTCATTGCGAATATTCGTCACAATGATTTTTTCACCCACTTTGTTAAATGTTGCTTTTGGATTCAGTTTCTTCAAGAAACCTTCATCCATGTGAAATTTTTCACCCAACATTTCACTAACACGTGTGTAATACAATCCTTTCATTTTGGATTGTAATGCATAGTCATGTGGAATTGATTTCGCATATGGACCTTTTAAATCCGCGGCAGTAATGGTGTATTCCACATAAGCAGGTTTACCCGCTTGACGTGCAACCAAAGCATCCCAAGTTTCTTGCGTCAATACGCCAGTGGCTTTGATTCCATTCATCTGTTGGAAAGAAGCAATGGCTTTCAGCGTATTTTTACCGCTTGTACCATCAATTGCACCTGGAGAAGCGTGTGCATTGTTCAACATCACGTGAGCACGTGCATAAACAGGGAATTGACCTTTACCAATATTATCTGACCACGATGCGTTATTTAAACCATCGAGTGTCCATGAGGCTTTCGCTGCAGAACTGGTTGCTTCAGAAGAAGCAGTAGTATCAGGTGTAAAGGTTGTTGCAGTTGATGCTGGAGCAGCACCAATATCAGCTGTCGTATCTTCAGTACTTTCTAAGTTTTGTAATGTTGAAGCAGCTTGATTCAAATCTTTTTGTTCTTGCTGAGAAATTTGAGCTTCACCGCCCTGTGTACCTGCAGATGAATCAACAGCTAAAGGATCAATCGGATCTTGGATAGCAGCAACTTGATTCACTTTTTTTGGTGCTAGGGGTTGTTCCGCATTTGTATTTGCGGCAAATGCCGTACCTGACAAAATACAACTCAGACTCAAAGCAAGGATTGAGCGAACGAACATGTAATTCAACCTTAAGAATTATTCATTTAGAATTTTAAAAAACCTGTCAAAGTATTGCAGAAAAAATAACGTTATGCAGTAATTGTTTTGTTTAAAATCACATTTTTTAGATCGTGATCATCATGATTTTTAATCTTGGGAATCGTTCCAGTCACACCCTTTTTTGGTATGATGAATGAAAATTAACTTTTGCATTGGAAAAGTAAATGACGACCCTAAAGAATGATCGTTTTCTACGTGCTTTATTACGTGAACCTGTAGATTGCACGCCAGTATGGATGATGCGCCAAGCAGGCCGTTATTTACCTGAATATCGTGCGACACGAGCAACTGCGGGTGATTTTCTTTCACTGTGCAAAAACCAAGATTTTGCGTGTGAAGTGACTTTACAACCACTGCGCCGTTACGATCTTGATGCTGCGATTTTATTTTCTGATATTTTGACTGTGCCCGATGCATTAGGTCTAGGCTTATATTTTGAAACGGGTGAAGGACCAAAATTCCATAAAACGATTCGCACAGAGCAAGATGTCGCAAACTTACCTAAGTTTGATGCCAAGTCCGATTTGGATTATGTGATGCGTGCAGTGAGTACGATTCGTTCTGCATTGGGTGGTCAAGTACCACTCATTGGTTTCTCTGGCAGTCCATGGACACTTGCAACTTACATGATTGAAGGCGGGTCAAGCAAAGACTTCCGTTTCACGAAGCAAATGATGTACTCGCAGCCTGAAGTGTTGCATGCGCTTTTAGATCGATTAGCAGATGCCGTCATTGATTATTTGAATGCGCAGATTGATGCAGGGGCTCAAGCGGTTCAAATTTTTGATAGTTGGGGTGGGGCGCTTGCACACCGTGAATACTTAGAATTTTCGCTTAAATACATGCAAAAAATTGTTGCAGGTTTAAAACGTGAAAATGAAGGACGAAAAGTACCTGTCATTTTATTCACTAAAGGTGGTGGTCAGTGGTTAGAGCCAATGATTGCGACAGGTGCAGATGCATTTGGTTTAGATTGGACAACGCCGTTAAATGTAGCGCGTCAAACCGTAAATGGTCGTGCCGCACTGCAAGGTAACCTTGATCCTGCAACGTTGTATGGCTCGCCGGCAAGTATTGAAAAAGCAGTAAAGTTAATGCTTGATGATGCTTATGCCAATGGTGAAAAAACCGGTTATGTGGCAAATCTTGGACATGGCATTACTCAATGGGTAGATCCTGAACATCCCAAAGCTTTCATTGATACGGTGCATGAATACAGCGCAAAATATCTATAATAAATCCCTTAAAATTGAGTACTATATAGAGGTACCCAATTTTAGAAAATCGATAATGATCTTTTTAAAAGGAATTTTAGAGTTCATCCGTAAGGCAGCCTTCGCTGCCTTATTTGGTATTTTATTACTTATTGCATTTGCAGTGACCGCACCAATGGGTAGTCAGGAATATTGGGGTTTTTTTCGTTATGATTATTTGTTGTTCTATGCACTCATTATTCAAATTTGTTTAATCTATACCAAGCTTGAATCTTGGGCTGAAGCAAAAGTGATTGCGCTGTTCCATATATTGGCGATGATTATGGAGATTTTCCTCACTCATCCGCAGATCGCTTCATGGGTCTATCCCCAACCCGCTCTATTCAAAATCATGACTGTGCCGCTTTTTGCAGGCTTTATGTACTCTGCTGTCGGGAGCTTCTTTGCACGTTGTTTAAGATTATATAAGGTTTCTTTTACTCAGTTACCTACTTTTGCAATGATGCTGACCTTATCAGTCCTTGCTTATATTAACTTCATGTCGAAATTTTTTATCCATGATTTTAGATATCTATTGTTTTTGTGGAGTATTTTGATTTTTTGGAATACCAAAATTCACTTTGAACTTCAACAATACAAAGTCAGGCTGCCGATGTTGCCCATTTTGTTGGTGTTGGCCTTTATTATTTGGGTGGCGGAAAACATCAGTACTTTTTATCAGATTTGGCTTTATCCGTCACAGCAAGATGGTTGGCATATGGTGGGGTGGGGGAAACTCGGTTCATGGTATTTATTGTTGTTATTGAGCTTAGTGTTGGTGCTCAAAATCCTCGGTACGCGTGAAAAAGATGGAGCATGGAAAATAAAAGATAAATAAGATGAGTGATTTAAAAAATAATCATCAAAAATGAATGATTTTGTTTTGCGTTATCAAAAAGATAACGTTATCTTAGCTGAATGCTAATTAAGCATTAATAATGAAATAAAATATTCTAAAATTGATAACTCTGGAGAACTATTATGTTAAAAAAAATCGCTTTAGCTGCTGTTTTGGCTGTAGGTTCAACTGCTGCATTTGCTGATAAAGATGTAGGTTGTGGTATCGGTTCTCAGGTGTGGGCTGGTCAATCTGGTAAAGTGCCTAAAATTTTAGCTGCAACAACGAATGGTTTGTTTGCTAACCAATTGTTTGGTATTACTTTTGGTACTTTAGGTTGTAGCGGTACAGGTACGGTTACTGCTCAGGCTGTGACTTTTACCAATGAAAACGCTGAAACGCTTGCACGTGATATGGCTGTTGGTCAAGGCGAAAGCTTGAATGTTTTAGCTTCACTTCTTAATATTAAAGCTGAAGACAAAGCACGTTTCTTCGCTGTATCTAAGCAAAATTTCTCTGAAATCTATTCAGCTGACAACAAAGATTCTTTACAAGTATTGGCTTCTTTACAGTCAGTGATGGCGAAAGACGAAGTATTGAAAGCTTACGTTTAATACTTGATTTAAACCCTGTCACATGACGGGGTTTTTTCTATCTAAAATTATTAAACCTTAAAAAGGTTATATCAAAATTTCAGCCATCCGATTGAATAGATTTGCATGATCAAACAAAAGTTATCTCTTATTTTACTTAGTCTTTGTGTATTGACGCCTCAAATTGTATTTTCAGAAATGATTGAGCATCCAAATTCTTCACTCAATAGTAACCTCGCTGATCACACACAAAAATATATTATAAAAGCAGATGCATTGAATCTAGAAAATCATCAAACATGGCAAGGGCTGATGTATGTTGATCCTAAAAATCAGCAAAGTGACATCAGGTATAAGGGCTACTTTTTTTCTGATTTAAGTTCATTTAATTTAAAACAAGAACTACACGCGAATATTCAACAACTTTTTCTAACGACAGATGCAAATCAATCCATTCGATGTCGTTTTCCTGCGAGAAGCGATTGGCTCATACAACAACTATCGATTCAAGAAAATGAATTACCACAAGTGCAATGCCCTGAGTTAGAGGAATGGCTCGGGCAGATCAAGCCTCACAAAGCCACATTAATCTACGCAACAGATTTTATGGGTAATCCAAGCTCCATGTTTGGGCATACTTTATTGCGGTTAGATCCTAAGGATCAGCAAGAATTAAATTTAGTCTCGTATGCTGTAAATTACGCGGCAACAGTCACCAGTGGTGATGATTTGGCTTTTGCATGGAAAGGTTTAACAGGACAATATCCGGGCGAGTACTCGTTGATGCCATATTATCGAAAGGTAAAGGAATATGGTGATTTTGAAAGTCGTGATTTATGGGAATATGAACTGGCACTGAATCCTGAAGAAACCTCATTTTTAGTTAAACATATTTGGGAAATGAAGCATGTCACTTTCCCTTATTATTTTGTCAGTGATAATTGTGCCTATCGACTCTTGGGTTTAATTGATCTCGTGAGACCTGAGGCAAATTTGACGGAAAAATTCAAAGTTGCAGCAATTCCCATTGAAACCATTAAAGCTGTACAACAACAAGGGTTAATTAAAGATACAGTTTATCGCCCAGCTTTAGAGACGCAATTGTTGGCACAAGCTAAGCGACATGGATATGATTTGGCGAAAGTGGCACATCAAGTTGGATTTACTGAACCTGAACTGATGTCCGAATCTTTGGATAAATACTCGGTATTAGATCAAGCTAAGATTCTAGAAATGGCGTATGACGATTTATATCTACATTTTATTGGGCTTAAAGTAGAGGAGTCTTTTGCGCAACCTAGACTGAGGACGTTGTTGCAATTGAGAAGTCGTAGTACGGCAGACAAACAAAGAGCGAATCCTGAACAGCCTAAAACAGATCCATCGGCATCACATAAAGCTCGCCAATTATCATTTCAAGCAGGCGAAGTTCAGGGTCAGAAATATGTGGAGTTGGGTCATCGTCAGGCTTATCACGATTTAATCGATCCTCAAGGTGGGTTTCGTACAGGAACTCAGTTGATGTTCTGGGATGGATCAATTCAGTATCGTGATGATAAATTGAAATTTAATCATTTTGATTTTCTGAGTGTGAATTCTTATAACCCCATCACGCCATTTAAAATGCCACTCAGTTGGGGCTTTAATTTGGGCTGGCAACAAGAGGCATTGGATGCCGATGGGCAGTTTAGTGAATTCGAGCAGCACGGTGTTGCAAGCTTTAAAACACAGTTTGGCTACACGATGGCGGATCAAGATCGCCAGCATCTATGTTATGCACAAATTCAGAATCAGGTCCAAGCATCGAAAGCACTAGATCAAGGTTGGCGAATTGGGGTGGGGCCAACCCTAGGCTGTCAAAATATTTGGTCAGATCAAGTGAATTCCTTGGTACAAGTTGAATTGCCGTATTGGGAAGACCGTCATCAATGGAATTTAAAGCTCAAGACGCATCTTCAATATGTTTTAAATCAGCAAAATGCATTAAGACTCGGTTGGGAATATCAATTGCAAAAAGGTCTAGATTGGGATAAATGGAGTTTGGGTTACGTCAAATTCTTCTAAGTTAAAACAGTACGGATAATGAAACAATTAACTATAAGTAATTACTGCCCCTCAATTAAGCAATGAAACATATTTGGACCATTGCTTTTAATTTGCTTATACGACTCGAAAATCAGCATCACTTTTAGCATAATATAAGTATTACTAATTATTTATATCATGTTTTATTATGAATGAGTTGTTGTCGGCTTTTATTGGCGGTGCCCTACTTGGTTTGTCGGTCATTGGTTATTTGTATGTGCATGGTCGAATTGCAGGGATTAGTGGTTTAATCGGTCAAATCTTAAATCCAAAGACAATCTTCAAAACGCCTGCATTGTGGTTTATTCTGGGTATTTTAATCGTCCCATTTTTCTTTCAAACTCAACTTAGTCAATCTGTCGAATTAAATGCTACGCCGTGGTTGATGGTGATGGCAGGTTTAATTGTCGGTATAGGAACTCGAATGGGTTCGGGGTGTACCAGTGGTCATGGTATATGCGGAATTAGTCGTCTATCCAAACGTTCGTTGATTGCGACAGCTTGTTTTATGTTGACAGGAGCGTTCACTGTATTTGTGATGCGTCATGTGTTGGGAGCAAATGGATGAAAAATTTAGTTGCCTTTGGATTGGGTGGATTATTTTCATTGGGCTTGATGTTGTCTGGTATGGCAAATCCTGAAAAAGTATTGAACTTCTTAGATGTTTTTGGTGCATGGGACCCATGTCTTGCATTGGTGATGGCAGGTGCGATTGCTGTCGCATTTATACCGTTCCAAAAAGTGCTTCGACATCCTGAAACGAAGACTATTTATGGTGAAAAAATTCAATTACCCACCAAGCAAAACATCGATAAAAAACTCGTTTTAGGAAGCGCTTTATTTGGTATAGGTTGGGGCATAGCAGGGATTTGTCCAGCGCCAAGTTTAACCTTGATTGGTCTAGGTCATTATCAAGCACTGTACTTTATCTTTGCTATGTTTCTAGGCATATGGGTTTATGACTTTTTAAGCGCTAAGTTCATAAAGCAGAGCTAACGAGAGCATATAAATGAATAAGAACTTTGATAAATATATGTCTGTTTCATTTGATCAGCCACCAATGAATATGCAAATGCAATCCTTCTTTGATGACGCAACTTATACATTTCGTTATGTGGTTGCAGATACGGAAATAGGGTAATGTGCAATTATTGATAGTGTATTGAACTATGATGCAGCTTCGGTCATTACTCAAACCACATGAGCTGATCAAATCGCGGGTTATATTCAGCACAATACATTGCAGGTTCAATGCTCATGCAGATCATTTGAGTGCAGCACAACGCGATTCAATTTAACGCTCATATCAGTTGCTAGAACATTTAGAGTGTTTTTGTGTCATGACTATTTGCTAGAGCCCCGTACTGAATCTATTACTTTGTCAGATTACTTTTTAAGTTCTAATTTATCGATAAGAAACCTGCCGAAGCAGGTTTTTTAATTAAGCAGGAATGGCTTTGGCTTTTTCTTCTCGAACCCAATGACGATGTTCTTGAATGGCTTTTTTAAAATCTTTTTGAACATCTTTAAACGATTTAGAAATAAAGATCGCATCATCTTTTTCTAAATCGAGTAATTCAAGAAGTGTCTCTTTGTCACCTAACAAGACAAAGGGTTTTAAATGCTTATAAGTTTCTTGAACATAATGTTTTGCAACACCATCTGCTTTGAAAGCATCTGAATTATTACCATCAATAACAACTACTGCATCATAAGTAATCGAAGGCTCACCATTTTGTCGACCATCAACCGCAATTTCCTCACCATTTTTTGATTTAACTGGTGCAGCATTCGGAGCGAGCACTTCAGCGATGGCATTCTCTGATTTAGCCCAAGCTTTGACTGCATCCACCGAAGCAGAATTTGCACCGTCATGTACTAAAACGGCAATTTTACGTTGTTTAATATCGGGTGCAGGGAAGGCTTCAATGGATAACTTTTTAGACACCTGAATCGAAGATTTTGATTTAGGAGTTTTTGTCGCATCTTGAGTTACTTTTTTAGACACTTTAAGACCAAGTTCATCTGCAACAAACTTTGCTAGATCAACATCAATATTTACTAAAACTTCGTCAATCACACGTTGTCGAATCGCAACACGATTGACTTTAGAAAGTTCAAAGGCATAAGCGTCCTTAATATGTTGCTGTTCGTGTTTTTCTAGACTGCTATAGTTTAACGTTGCTTGTGAGAAATGATCGGCAAAGCTTTCTGGTCGAACTCTTAACTTGCTGCCTTCCACTTTTTCTGCATGTGTGCGATAAGCATGCTGATCCTCAGTGGCTTCACGCGGATAGTTATCATCTATAGAGTTGGGTTCATAATTGGCTTGACCCTTATGAATATGATGATTTGCGAAACCGCCACGTCGGTTGGTATGGAAAGGGCAGACAGGCTTGTTAATTGGAATTTGATTGAAGTTAGGCGTGCCTAGGCGATGTAATTGCGTGTCTGTATAACTAAATAAACGACCTTGTAGTAATGGATCATTACTGAAATCAATACCAGGAACAATATTCGCAGGGCTAAAAGCAACTTGCTCCGTTTCAGCAAAGAATTCATCAGTATTGCGATTGAGCACAAACTTACCCAATGGCGTTACAGGAACTAATTCTTCAGGTACGAGTTTTGTCGGGTCAAGAACATCAAAATCCCATTTCGCTGCATCTTCTTCAGTAAATATTTGTGCACCAAGTTCCCATTCAGGATAGTTACCTTGATTAATCGCATCCGTTAAATCACGACGATGGAAGTCGGGATCTTTACCATTCAGTTTTAAAGCTTCATCCCAGACCACTTGAGCAACCCCTTGCTTAGGCGTCCAATGGAACTTGACTAAATGAGCTTCGTTCTTTGCATTAATCAATCTAAAGGTATGAACACCAAAACCTTGAATGCTTCTTAAATTTCGTGGAATAGCTCGATCTGACATGACCCATGTGGTCATATGTGCGGTTTCGGTGTTTAAGGAAATGAAGTCCCAAAATGTATCGTGTGCAGATTGACCCGTTGGGATTTCATTATGATCCTCAGGTTTAACCGCATGTACAAAGTCTGGAAACTTGATTGCATCTTGAATAAAGAATACAGGAATATTATTGCCGACTAAATCATAGTTGCCATCTTGTGTATAAAATTTAATGGAAAAACCACGAACATCGCGGACAACATCAGCTGAACCACGTCCCCCTTGGACAGTTGAAATACGTACAAAGATGGGTGTTTGGTTTTTTGTATCTGTTAAAAATTGTGCTTTAGTCCATTTTTCATTGCCTTCATAAGCCTCAAAATAACCATGTGCACCAACACCACGCGCATGTACAACGCGCTCAGGAATACGTTCACGATCAAAGTGAATGAGTTTATCTCGTAGTAAGAAATCCTCAAGCAATGTCGGTCCGGTACTACCCGCTTTTAAGCTATTTTGATTATCTGTAACTTTCACCCCAAGTGAAGTGGTCAGCGTTGTATTTTGAGGGTCTGAAAAAGCTTCATTTTCAAATTGTTTAATTTTTTGATTGTCTTTCTTTTTCATGTTCATCTCGCTATAGATTAAAGATCAATAATAATTTGGCTGATGAAAAAACTTTTAGGTCGTATATAGACTTTCTAACTATGATTAGTTGTAGATAGTAAATAAAGAGCACCTCAAAGTGATTCACTCTTTGAGGTGTCAAAATTTATTTTGCTTTAGATTTAGTCGGCTTTTTAGCAGTTGCTTTTACGCCTTTGGATTTGTCACTTTTAGACTGAGTCGTGGCTTTAGTTTTTGATGTTTTAGAGGTCGATTTTGCTTTACTCTCCTTCGCTTTTGAGTCTTTTGACTTAGAATCTTTATCTTGAGTCTCTTTAGCTTTAGCGGATTTTGTACTCGTTTTCTTGTTTGATTCTGCTGCTTTACCATCTTTTGCTTTGCTATCTTTTTTAGCAGCCGTTTTGGTTGATGATTTGGCTTTAGAATCCTTTGTGCTCGATTTTTCAGCAGATTTTTTAGTCGATTTCTCTGCCTTACTATCTGCTTTGTCATCTTTGGCTTTTGTCGATGATTTGGCAGGTGTTTTCTTTTTGGTTTCTGCAGTTTTTTTAGATTTTGAACCTTTATCTTTATCTAAAGATTCAATGGTTTTTTCAAGTTCTTCTTTTACAGTTTTTAAAAGCTCTTTTGCTTTGCTAGAACCTTTAGAATTAGTGGTTTGAGTCGTAGATTTCTTAGAAGTGTTTGTTTTCTTTTGTGTAGTAGCCATGGGCAAAATCCTTTATGAAATACGTTGTTGGAATGCCGAAAAAATTCGTCACAACTTCAATGTAACGTTTTAAAAATTAAGTTGTGTGTACAATATGTGACCAATTATTTAATTGTAAATTTTAAATTATAAGGGCTTGATAAACTTATTAAAAATAAATTTTAAATGTAATTTGTATTACATTATTATTACATATAAGGTGAGAAATCTAAAATTAGTTGAAGAGAATGAGTATATATTTATCTTAGAAATAGCAAATTATATTGAATAAATTTAAAGTCTTAGAGTGAGACTTCAATATGTTAAAGAATCATTTATTAAAAATTCAGAAGTTCAGACTTCAACGACAACATAATATTTTTTAACTGCTTTAATCACTTCAAAAGTCCCCTGAAATGCGGGAGGAATAATGCCTGCTTGACCCTCTGTCACTTCAATGAAGTTTCCTGAATGATCGTGTATACGGACTATGCCTTCAATCACAGTAAAGAATTCTTGTTTATTGTCCGCGAATACAATATTCCAAGCACCCACTTCGCACTCCCAAAGGCCGCAGTTCATATTTGGATGTTCATAAAGAGTATGTGTAATTCTTTGAGGATTTCCTGAAACCAAACGATCTGGTCTAGGATAATCGATCGTCGGTTCTGCTTGGCTGAGATCTTGACCTGCAATAAAAATAGATGTCATTTTAAATATTCCTAAATACACATTAGAAATCAGAAAGTACTAAAACATGTTTTAAAGTTAAGACAAAATAAAACCCCAACATGGGTTGAGGTTTTGAGACAACATCAATGGCTTTCAGGGACGGCACTTAAGAATTCACGACGGTCTTCTTTATTGGTTTTGAAGTCACCGATGAATGACACGGTTCGAGTCGTAGACTCTTGTTTACCCACACCACGCATCATCATGCACATATGCGCAGAATCAATCACGACAGCTACACCGCGAGCACCTGTCACCTCAGCAACAGCTTCAGCAATTTGCTGTGTTAGATTTTCTTGAATCTGTAAGCGACGTGCAAACATTTCCGTGATTCGAGCAAATTTAGATAAGCCCAAAACATTGCCTTCAGGTAAGTATGCAATATGCACACGTCCATAGAACGGCAGTAAATGATGTTCACATAATGAATAAAATTCGATGTTTTTCACCAAAACCATTTCACGGTTATCTGAAGGGAAGACCGCATTGTTGGTCACTTCTTCAAGCGTTTGGCTGTAGCCCGACGTTAAATACGAAAAAGCTTTTGCAGCACGCATTGGCGTATCTTTTAGACCAGGACGAGTAAGATCTTCACCAACGGCTGTAAGGATGTTGGCGTAGGATTGCTGCATAGACATAAGACGTGTTCACTTACACTGATATCGAACAAGGACGGCATTGTAGCAGAAAACTATTACAATGCCCTGATTTGGGGAAAAAATCCGATTATTGATTAAATTTTGGGTTTTTCTCAGCACGTTTGAGCAAAACAAGGACAGCCCCTGTGCCGCCTTGCTTTTCAGGTGCGCTGACAAATGCCAAAACATCACGGTGCTGGCGAAGCCAACCATTGACATACGTCTTTAAAATCGCATCAGGCCCTTTACCATGTACAATTTTTAAGACATTTTGATTTTCGTCTTTGGCAATTTGAATGATCTGTAATACAGCCTGACGTGCTTCTTCTACGGTACAGCCATGTAAGTCGACCGCTTCAAACCAACGTAGATTTCCAGCTTTTAAATCTTCAAACACTTTATGTTGAAGCGTAGCAATTCGATAGCTGAGATTCGCTTGACTGCCAACAGGGTTGAGCATTGCTTGAGTATCTGATAATTCAGCTAAGTCCGTTTGCATTGGACCTTCTGCAGCAGCCCGTTTTGCAAGAATTTGAGCACTGGGCTTTTTTGAATTTGATTTGTCAATTTTCGCAATATTGCTGTTATCCATTTTTTGGACACCTTGCATTTGTTTGCGAAATAATTCGAGATCATCTTCAGGCTCGGATTGGACTTGAGCTTGTTCCTCGACAGCCTTTTTGATTGCTGTTGTATGAGGATGGGTAATTTGCTTTTTAAATGATTTCAATAAGTCATACTGCGCTTTTGAGAGCGAAGAATCATGTTTACTCATAGTTGAATGAAACATCTAAATAGAAGGATTTGAGGATGATTATAATCGGAAAGTCGATAATTTTGAACTGGATTGAGATTTCAGCTGATTTTTAATCGTCTTATCCGCAGCCTGATAACAATCTCATTAGAAGAAATAGGAAGCCTTCTTAGTAATTTCCTTAAGAGAATATAGTTTAATTTTTTGTGATGCTTAAATTTTTCAATTGTGCTTCACAGCCCGTCTTCTCGATAGGATAAGTATGAGGCGTATCTTTGTTTCAACTGATTGATGAGATTATCGTTGGGAGTGATAAGATCTATCCCACCATCATAAGGGGCAATAATGATATTTTTTTCAAAAGAAATGAAAAAAGCATGAGTTTCGTCATTGGCTATTTGGGTGAGTAAGTCATCGTGTAAATTTTGCGACCATATTGATTGAATAAAGTGCGGAGTAAAGTATCGATTGTTATCTTCACCATCATCAAAATATGTTGGATCTATAGTATGTAAATGAATTGGTTTACCTATTTCAAAATCATAAAGATGAAATGGACTGAGACTGTCATCAGGTGAGCTAATATCTCCATAGGAATAATGACCCGAAACAATATGGATCATAGCTTCTGAGCCAAAACAATCTGAAATGATTTGGTTTTGATGGCGTAGCAACAGTTTCAGCTCAATTTTGCTTTCAGCGTACCTTTTGGCATGAGGAAGACTGTAAATGCGTAGCCAGCTTTCAGAAAAATAATATTTAAACAAATAGCTTATTGGAATTTTTTGAGGGAAAAAGAGATTCCATGAAATTTCAAAATTATGATCTGATGAATTATTCATATTTTTTTAATGATCAAATTAAAATAAAAAAGAAGAGGGTAAACAAACCCTCTTCTTAAATTTAGTTATAACTGTATTGGCTTACCAAACAATTCTGCAAATGCATGATCAGGGCGTGGCTGTTTCATAAAACTTTCCCCAACTAAAAATGAATGAATGTTATTTTCTTGCATCATGGCAACGTCAGCAGGCGTCGCAATACCGCTTTCAGTCACCAACAGGCGAGAAGGTTCTAATAATTTTTTCAAACGGATCGAGGTATTTAAATCGACATCAAATGTTTTCAGATTTCGATTATTGACACCTAAGATACAACGCTCATTCAAGCGAAGTGCACGTTCCAATTCTTCATCATCATGTACTTCAACCAAAACATCTAAGTTTTGCTCAAAGGCAGTTTTAGACATTTCTTCCAGTTGTTGATCCGATAAACACGCCACGATCAATAAAATACAGTCAGCATGCAAAGCACGAGCTTCAATCACGCCGTAAGGATCAATTAAAAAATCTTTACGAAGTGCAGGTAAAGCGCAATGATTACGTGCAATCTGAATATTTTCATCCGCGCCATGGAAGAAATCCACATCAGTCAAAACCGATAAGCAAGCAGCACCTGCAATTTCATATTGCTGAGCAATTTCTGCTGGATTAAAGTTTTCACGAATGATGCCTTTTGACGGTGATGCTTTTTTAATTTCTGCAATCACACCTGGTTGTTTGCTCAGTAAAGACTGAGCAAAACCACGAACAGGTGTTGCGGCTTGAGCAAATTGTTCTACATCATACAAACTACGTTGCTTTAAACGAAGTACAAACTCTTCATGTTTACGATCAATAATTTTACCTAAAATCGTATTTGCGATATTCACCATGAGTCGTTTCCTTGCTTAAGCTTCGTATTGTTTTAGTGTTTTAGTGAATTCAGATAAAACGCTGAGTTTTTCTAAAGCTTGTCCACCATAAATAATGTCATGCGCCAGTGCGACACCTTGTTTATAGCTGGTCGTTAAACCAGACACATAGATACCTGCACCTGCATTGAGTGCGATCATGTTGGCAGCTTTCTCACCAATCGCTGATTTCTTTTTACCGAGTGCATCTTGGATCAATTTAAAGCTATGCGCAGAGTCTTCGATCATCAGACCCGTTAAAGTCTGAGATTCGATATCAACGTCTTCAGGTGTAATGGTATATTCGGTGACTTCACCATTTTTAAGCTCAGCCACATAGGTGGTTGACGCTAGGCTGATTTCATCTAAGCCATCACGTGAATGAACAACCATGACATGTTCAGCACCAAGTTGTTGCATCACTTCTGCAATCGGACGGCATAGTTCTTGCGAGAACACACCGATCACTAAACGTTTTACTCCTGCCGGATTCGTAAGCGGGCCAAGGAGGTTGAAAATGCTTCGGAATGCCAATTCACGACGTGGGCCAACTGCATATTTCATTGCTTTATGATGATTCGGTGCAAACAAGAAACCCACACCCATTTCACGGATACAGCGCTCAGTCTGAGCCATGTTTAGATCAAGATTGATTCCTGCAATTTCTAGCAGATCAGAAGAGCCTGATTTGGTTGAAACACCACGGTTGCCATGCTTTGCAATAGTTGCACCAGCGGCCGCGATGACAAAAGCAGACGCCGTCGATACGTTAAACAAGTTTTGACCGTCACCACCTGTACCTACGATATCAACCAAGTAGGGCACATCGCTGACATCAATCTTGATGGCAAATTCGCGCATCACACGTGCTGCTGCAGTGATTTCATCAATACTTTCACCTTTTTGGCGAAGTCCCATCATCAAAGCGCCAATTTGGGCATCAGTGGCTTCACCATTCATGATGGTACGCATCACGTCTTCCATTTGCGGTTGAGTGAGTTCGATATTTTTAGTGATGTTATTTAAAGCTTGTTGCATGTTCATAATCTGTTTCGCACTCTATCTAAGCGTAAATTTCTAAAAAGTTTTTAAAGACTTGATGACCGTGTTCACTGAGAATTGACTCTGGGTGGTACTGCACGCCTTCAATAGGCAATGTCTTATGTTTTACACCCATAATTTCTTCCATCGAACCATCGGCTTGATTGGTCCAGCATGTGACTTCTAGGCATTCAGGTACAGTCGCCTGATCAATCACCAAAGAGTGATAACGCGTTGCAGCAAATGGAGAAGGTAAATTACTGAAAATACCAGTATTTGAATGATACATATCTGAAAGACGACCATGCATCACTGTTTTTGCACGAATGATATCACCACCAAAAGCTTGCCCAATCGCTTGATGACCAAGACAAACACCTAAAAGTGGAATCTTTCCTGCAAAATGCTGAATCACAGGAATCGAAATCCCTGCTTCAGAAGGGGAACATGGACCAGGACCAATCACGATGTATTTCGGTTGCCATCGCTCAATTTCTTCTAATGTGACTTGATCATTCCGAACAACTTTTACTTGTTGATCTAACTCGCCGAAATATTGGACGATGTTATAAGTAAAGCTATCGTAATTGTCTATCATTAAGAGCATGAGACTGAACCTACTAACCTATTGAAATTTATGCACTGAATTGTGCTTTATAATCCGTTTGCTATCCATGGCATAACGTTTAACATTCATTTGAAGAATGTCCATGTAAGAAATGGATATAGCGCCATCATAGCAAAAAATTAAATATAATCAGTTTAAAAATTAAGTTTTACTGATCACAGTTGCAACTTTTAAAAATGACGCACCTCACTGCATATTCAAGATGATCAAAACAGTATTTTTCAAACAATTTATAAATGTGTGTTTAATTGATATTTAACTGTATCTAAATAATATGTATTAGATCCTATCTGATTGAAAATGAAAACTAAATTTCGTCAATTTTGAGTTATAAAGTTTCGAAACAAATGCTATATTCGAGTTTAAACATAGAGTGATAAATCATCATTTATATGCTTAAAAAATAATTCATAGATCTAATTAGATGAATATTTTTTACAAAGATACGTCGGCTCTAGTTAGAGTTGTTTTTAAATTTTACATTTTATCGTTATTAAAATGAGAGGGTTGAATGAAAGAACAGATCAAAATAGCAGTCTTTGGTTTGAGCCTGAATGTGCTGGAGAATTTTAAATATAAATTAAGCAGTATGTTCGAAGATCTGTTCAAAATTTCTTGGGTTAATATTGGTGATCCGCAGCTAGAAATTTTATTGGTGAATGATATGTTTTTTGGTTCACCAACCATTCAAAATCTGGTGAGTTCCAAACAGCTCCCGTATTTACGCTTGATTACTCAAGCAGAAAGATCGGGATCGATTGTGAATGACACCCTGTATTTACCCTTTACTGAAAATGATCAGGTGAGAATCTGGTTCAAGGACCGTTATGCCAAAGTTCCGCTTAATCAAAAGTTGAGTAAAGAAGTCACTCAAAAACAGTTTGAAATCTCAAAAATTTTAGAAGAATTGCTAAACGAGCGAAACGGAAACCTACAAGTTTTTGATTCTAATGGCCCTATAGGATTGGTAAATACTCGTTCAGAACAAATTTGGTTAGATCCATCTCGGAAAATTGAAGGTACCGATGAAACCTTAAATTATACCTATGCCACCATGCAAATGATGCAAAATGTGAGCTTGACCCAAGGCAAAGATTTGCGATCTTTTTTGTGGAATATGATGTGGTCTTCTAATCGCTTGATACAGGTAAAAAGCACGCAAAAATATTATAAGTTACAGTACTGGCCACACAGTAATTCAGTCAGAGAGCGTACACAAATTTTTAAAATAGCAGCGTGCTTTGAGCGTGGAAGTAATATTAAGCATGTAGAAAACAAATTGGGATTATCTGCTGAAATCATTGAAAAATTTGTTTCTATTGGTTTAATCACGCAAATACTCAAAGAAATTGATGAAGAGCAAGCGCAATTTATCTCTGAACAGGTTGTGGAAAAACAAGGTGTGATTAAAGGTTTTTTTGGTAAGTTGAGAAAAAAACTAGGAATTTAAAAGATTCCAATTATTCATAATATTTTGATCGAATTTTATTAAGAGCTTAGGGGACCAAGATGATTCTACAACAATATAAGATTGTATTTGGTGGAAAAATGGGGGCTGGTAAATCTGAGGCAATTCAGTCCATTTCTGAAACAAAGGTTCTTTCTACAGAAGCATTAAACACAGATCAGGATGCACACAGCAAAGCTTTGACAACTGTTGGAATTGATTATGGAGAAATCCAAATCGAAGATGATATTACTGTCGGTTTGTATGGTACACCGGGTCAGGAACGCTTTGATTTTATGTGGCCCGTCATCTGTGAAGGGGCTATTGGCGCGATCATACTGATTGATCATTCTAGCCGCTCAGCTCTAGATGACTTAGCGTATTACTTTGAAACTTTTAGTAAATTTATTTCAAATCTAGTCATTGGAATTACTCATGTTGATGAAGACTCACAACAGTTGTTAAAAAAATACCGAAATTGGATGGATATGAATAATATTCACTTACCAATTTTTGCAGTAGATGCACGTGTAAAAGATGATGTTCTGTTATTAGTTGAAGTGCTTATTGCACGTGCTGAAGTGCAGTATCTTTAGAAAAATCTCTCCGATTTGGTGCAATAAACAATAATAAATACGCAAAGAAATCAAAGATGATTATTTTCTATTTTAATTGAGATTCCGTCTGATCATGTTTAAAAATCCGAATTCTGGTTAAGGAAGTAAGATTTTTCATCTTGAGACCGATTCAGTATTTTAATTATGAAAAAATCTATGATTTGATTTGGTAGCACCAAAATTGGATTCAAATGAACCAAAAATTAAATTTATTTCATAGTCTTGAATAAAAAAGATTAGCCTTGATTCGGGTTAAAGAAGATTTAAATAATCAATCGACAATGGGTAAATGTTGACTGAAGGATTTATTTTTTTCTCAAAGTGGACTTACATTGAGCCTAACGGGGCCTTAAGCTCTTTTTAGAGGCGTAAAATGCACTAAAATGGTGCGACATAAGTTTCTTGAAAATATAAATATAGTTCTATGTGTGAATATGGTGCATTTACTTTTTGACACAGTATAATAAAGACATTAGCAAATAGTCTAAGCTCGTTTTCTCATAAGGATTTCAAGATTTTAGATTTATTTGTGAAAGTTGGTATGAGAATTGCTTAAGCTATATCAACTTCTAACACGCACTTGAAAGTGCAACAAAAAATTCATTGGAGCAAATGAGCATGGCGAACAAGGTCCTTCAACTCATACAAGAAAGTGGCGCAAAATGGGTCGATTTTCGCTTTACTGATACTAAGGGTAAAGAGCAACACGTGACTTACCCCGCTGACACAATCGATGAAGATTCATTCGAAGACGGTAAAATGTTCGATGGTTCATCAATTGCAGGTTGGAAAGGTATTGAAGCGTCTGACATGATTTTACGCCCGGATGCTGAAACTGGTTTTATTGACCCGTTCTTCGCTGAGCCTACAGTTGTTGTGACTTGTGACGTTATCGAACCATCTACAGGTCAAGGTTATGATCGTGATCCACGTTCGATTGCTCGCCGTGCTGAAGAATATTTAAAGTCTACAGGTATTGGTGATACAGCATTCTTTGGTCCAGAACCAGAATTCTTCGTATTTGATGAAGTTAAATGGGAAATCGACATGTCTGGCGCTCGCCATACATTGATCGCTGAAGAAGCTGCTTGGTCTACGAACAAAGACTACGAAGGTGGTAACTCAGGGCATCGTCCACGTGTCAAAGGCGGTTACTTCCCAGTTCCTCCGGTAGATTCTTCACATGATATGCGTGCAGAAATGTGTGCAAAAATTGAAGACATCATGGGACCTGGTCGCGTAGAAGTTCATCACCACGAAGTTGCATCTTGCCAATTAGAAATTGGTGTGAGTTTCAATACCATGGTGCGTAAAGCGGACGAAGTGCAACAGTTTAAATATGCTGTTTGGAACGTTGCGCACCAATATGCGAAAACTGCGACGTTTATGCCTAAACCAATGGTTGGCGATAATGGTTCTGGTATGCACGTGCATATGTCGATCTCAAAAGATGGCAAGAACTTGTTTGCTGGTGATGAATATGCGGGTTTGTCAGAAATGGCGCTTTACTTCATTGGCGGTGTGATCAAGCATGCGCGTTCATTGAATGCAATCACGAACCCTTCTACGAACTCGTATAAGCGTTTAGTGCCACATTATGAAGCACCAATTATGTTGGCTTACTCAGCGCGTAACCGTTCTGCATCTATCCGTATTCCTTATGTTTCTAGCCCGAAAGGCAAACGTATCGAAGCACGCTTCCCTGATCCAATGATGAACCCGTACTTAGGTTTCGCAGCATTATTGATGGCGGGTATCGACGGTATTCAAAATAAGATTCACCCAGGTGAAGCTGCAGATAAGAACTTGTACGATCTTCCTCCTGAAGAAGAAGCGAAAATTCCTACAGTTGCACACAGCTTAGATATGGCGCTTGAAGCACTTCAAGCGGATCATGACTACCTGCTTAAAGGTGGCGTGTTCACGAAAGAAATGTTGGATGCTTATATCGAGCTTAAAACTGAAGAAGTTCGTCGTTTGAACACGACAACTCACCCAGTTGAATTTGACATGTACTATAGCCTGTAATTTATTTTTAAATAACACTATAAAAAGAACCCGCGCATGTCGCGGGTTTTTTTAATCTCGCGTATTGTTGAGTTAAGATAATGCATTGATTAATAAATTGAGTTGTCATGGCAAAACCACGTAAAAAACATACAGGATTTTTTCCTTGGGTTGATCCACAAGATCATGAAAAAGGTTTTAAGTTGAATTTTTCAGAAGTAATTTATATAGAAATAGGGCGAACGATTGAGGGATATAAGCAAGCTGAATTTATAGAATTGAAAAATCCAGAATTGGCTTTAAGTTTTGATTATCCAAAAATCTTTTATATCAGTGCTGAAGGTTTGATTTTGATTAAAACCCCTCAAGGTCAATTTCAAGTGATTGCTAAAACAGACAATGCTTAGTCATTGAAATATTATGGTTTAAATGTATTGATTTGATGAAGTTTTAAAATTAGCCAATGAGTGATTTATGCAGCATATTCCAAAACAACTAAGTCCTTGGCTAAGTGCATCTGGATCATTGACTCAGCAATTGACAGATCTAGCAAACGGATCATTTAGAGTTCAACCTGTTAAAGAGCACTTTCAAAGATTAAGTTTTCAAGATGCCAAATGGATGCAAATGCCCAAGCATCATACTTCATGGGTGCGAGAGAGTTATCTTTACGGTTGTGAAGAACGGCCTTGGGTGAAGGCAAAAAGTATTTTTCCAATCTTAAGTTTGCAAAAAAAAGCGCGAATATTTCAGCACATTGGTACTAAGCCTATAGGATTATTTTTGTTTCAACGGACTCAACCCGCATGTGATCGTCGTGTGATCTTGCTTGAAGATGGTTGGACCCGTCAGAGCTGTTATACTTGGCATGGGTGTAAATTTATTGTTCAAGAAACTTTTTTACAGAGTTTTGAGCGATTTATACAACAAAAAACTTAATTAAATGTGGTTAAAGACGAATGACTGTGACGGAGAGTATCACTTGGCGTGAACGCTTAGAAGCCTACTATTATTTATGTCGTTTTGATAAGCCGATTGGTACTGAACTGGTATTTTGGCCAACCATGTGGGCATTGTGGATTGCGAACTCGGGTACACCTAGTTTGCCAATACTGATTCCGATGATTCTCGGGACAGTATTTATGCGTGCCGCTGGCTGTGCCATCAATGATTTTGCAGATCGCAAGGTAGATGGTGCCGTAGAGCGAACTAAAACTCGTCCATTGGCAACAGGTGTGATTCGAGCAAGGGAAGCAATCTACGTATTTTTAGCGCTCGTATTCGCCAGTGCGTGTATGTTGTTTTTCTTGCCGATTGAAACATTTTATTGGTCTTTTGGGGCATTATTTTTAGCTTTCATTTATCCATTTATGAAACGCTACACTCACTTGCCACAAGTGTTTTTAGGCGCAGCATTTTCATGGTCTATTCCTATGGCGTATACCGCCATTGGGCAAACGCCTGATTTAACTTGCTGGTTGCTTTATTTTGGTAATTTGGCGTGGACAGTGGCATATGATACTCAATATGCGATAACTGATCGTGAGGATGATTTAAAAATTGGTGTGAAATCTACCGCGATCTTGTTTGGGCGATTTGATATTCAAATCATTTCAATATTGCAGTTGTTCAGTCTAATTTTATTGGGTTCTGCACTCTGGTTGGAAAGTTTAATCATTCCATTTGGGGGGCTTGCGTTGTTGGTTGTTGCAATGGATTTTATTTATCAATGGACACGAACACGTGATAAAAATCCTCAACAGTGTTTCTGGGCATTTAGACATAACCGATGGGTGGGACTGATGATTTTTATCGGCATATTCATCGCTACCTTATAATTTTTGGTTTTTTGAATAAAAGCATCCTAGCCAGATGCTTTTTTTTATGCTTAATTAAAACAAGCCAAAATGGCTTTGAAAAATATAAGAAAAGGATTTAATAATGAAAAAGGTATTTCAACGATCACTGATCGCCTTGATGTGTTCATCTATATTGTTATTGACAGCATGTAACGATGACGATGATCACAAAGACTATCAGCAAATGCCCTCGGTATATCAATCTGAAGTGAAGTATCAGCTGGACTCATTAGATGAGGCCTCACGGATTAATGTCATGACGTATCTTATGCCTAATGTTCAAGGTAAGACATCAAAAGCAACAGCATTGGTGATGTTTCCTAAGACACCTCAGCCTGCAGGTGGGTGGAAGACTGTGGTTTGGGCGCATGGAACAACGGGGATTGGCGACAGTTGTGCACCAAGTAATAATGTATTCCATGAAAGGTTTGAAATCCTAGCCAAAAGTCTTCTAGCGGCAGGTTATGTGATCGTCGCACCTGATTACGAAGGTTTAGGAACATCAGGGATACATCCTTACCTCAACTTAGACAGTGCTGCAAACTCTGCGTTATATGCTGTTAAAGCGGTTCAGGAGAAGTATAAAAATGAGCTGAGTACGTCATGGATGTCGATTGGTCAATCTCAAGGTGGACATGCGTCATTGGGCATTGCTGAACATGCAAATCAAAATCCTAACTTCAAAGGTGCTGTAGCAACCGCACCTGCATCAAGCTTGGGTTATATCATCACTCAAGTCGCCCCTCAGGCGATTGCAGGAATTGAAGCTGGCGAAGGGGTGGGTGACGCGTACCCTTATCCTGTTGGCGCGTCTATAGCTGTATATGCAGAGCTATTGGCTTATGCGGCATTAACGGGCGTAGGGATTAAAGCCTATGAACCTCAATTTGACTTGAGTCAGATTTTTCAGGATGACGCAAAACTGATTGCAGAAAAAGCTGAAGGAACCACAGGTGAAAATGGCTTGTGTTTGGAACCGTTAATGGGCGCATTCATGGCTGATATTACTAAGTTTAAGTTGAGTAATCCTGATAAAAAAATTATGGATTACCCAGGGCTTAAAGCTGGTTTTGAGCAGGATCCCGTGATTGCTAAATTCTTAATTGAAAATCAGCCTGCAACCAAGACCATGAACAAGCCGATTTATGTGGTACAAGGTGAAAAAGATACAGCAGTACCTTATCAAGTAACGGCAGAGCTGGTTCGTAAACTCAATGAGGACTTAAAATCTAACCCTAAAGTACTCCTTGAAATTGTAGCAGATGCAAGTCATACCGAGGCAATTGTCAAAAGAAATGCTGAAGTTGTTGCGTTTATTCAAAAAAATATGCCGGCTCAGTAGTTGAATTAATCATGACTGCATAAGTATGGTATAGGTCTAAAAAGAGGGCATAGTTCCTCTTTTTTGTATATTGATGTTTATGAAAGAAAGGCAGCCGATGTGGCAAACTAAAGATCAATCTTTGACGCTTTGATTGCTCCTGATCATTTGCTTTTCATTGAAGAGTTTAAATAGGCATTGAGCGTGTATAGTCATTTTAAACCTTTCTATCACCTTTTAACTCTGAGCAATATTCGTGTATGGAAATCGAAAGTGATTTGTCATGACGAATGTGTATAATTCGAAGGCTAAGCTGAGACCTATAGGGAGACTACATGATCTTCAATATAAGTTCAGGCTGACGAGATCTATATTTCTTCTGTTAAAGCAGTTAAGGGCAAACGGCATGTCTCAATCTCAAAAAATCCCTAAAGCATTTATATTTGGCACGATAGGGATCATGATTCCTGCCATCATTATCGCGATTGCATTTATGGCTATTCAAAGTGATGCTAAAAATAAGGCTGAATATGATCGCTTACGTGCAGAACAAGTGCAGCGTATCACCGATAAAGCTAAATCTGATGCTACATTGGTACATCAACAAGCAACTTCTACAGCACAGATACTAGAATAAAATCACGAGACAATATCTTTTCTTAAGACTTTAATTGTTGGGATATCTGTATAACGATAAACCTGATATCCCGCTTCATATAGCATCGCATCACGTTGTGCATCTTCAACTTCTTTACCGATATGCGATGGATCATCCAGCTCAATAATCGCGATGACTTTTAATTCTTTATCTAATAATACAAAGTCAGTGACTTTACGATTAAATTTGGATCGAATCTTTAAATGATCATTGGTGATGAGCGCGCTAAAAGCCACTTGCGCCATCACATGATATTGTGGAAAAGCTTCTTTTAGCCGATAAAACATTTTAGTTTCATAACGTGTGATGATGCGCTTTGCATAATATTTTTGCTTAGGGCGATATAGCTGTTGTAGGAAAATAGTTAGTAATGCAAGACTCGCAATACACCCAATGATAAAGAAAGTAATTTGACTGGAATCGAACACGAACGAAATTTCTAATAAGTAGATAAGAAAAAACCCACTCGATGAGTGGGTTTTTAGAATCTTGGCTCTCCAACCTGGGCTCGAACCAGGGACCTGCGGATTAACAGTCCGTCGCTCTACCGACTGAGCTATTGGAGAATCTGGTACGCATTCTAGGGTTCAAACCGAACTTGGTCAAGCCTCAAAACTTAAAAATATAAGAAAAATGAATCAACTGATTTAAAATTAATCTAAATAATGGTTAATTTATATTTTTGATTGCTTTAACTTAATGTTCACGACTTTATTAAGGGAAGGGTTTGTCTACATTCGTTCATCAGCCTGATTAATTGCTTATCAGTCGTATTGGTTTGAATTGAGCTTTTAGTCTGCTGGATGAGTTGAGTATGTGTTTGGGGATTCAATTCATTCGTGCAATGAAAAATACGTTCATCCATCAAAGCTAGAGCAGATTTATTGGACTCCGTCTTTTGCGAGCATTGAAATATGAATATGATTATAGAAATAATGATGATTCAAAGAATCGTAGATTTAAGCCAAGTTTGATTCATATGTTTAGCTTTTTAAATCCGAGTTATTTAATTTAAGACAAATGTGAGTGGATTGATCTTCAAATTTTTAAATAAAAAAAAGCCCACTTCATCATGAGTGGGCTTTTTAGAATCTGGCTCTCCAACCTGGGCTCGAACCAGGGACCTGCGGATTAACAGTCCGTCGCTCTACCGACTGAGCTATTGGAGAATCTGATGCGCATTCTATGGGAGGAATGGAAGTGGGTCAAGACAAAATGTTGAAGAAATCATGAATATTGATTTGTTTGGTTTTTTTATCAACATGAATTGTTTAATTAAATCAAAATGTAGATTTGAAGCACAGACTTCTAGGTCTGTAATATTATAAATTTTTTATAGATTTTCAGAAATTTCGATAATATTTAAACTTATAAAGTTAGAGTTTATTTTTAGCGTGGGGTGTTTAAGAGAGAAATTATTCTGAATACAGAAAAAAAGCCCACTTCGCAATGAGCGGGCTTTTTAGTATTTGGCTCTCCAACCTGGGCTCGAACCAGGGACCTGCGGATTAACAGTCCGTCGCTCTACCGACTGAGCTATTGGAGAATCTGATGCGGATTTTAGAGATGAAAACCAATAAGGTCAAGAGCTTAATTCAAAGAAAGTGTACGATTGCTTTATAAATATTCAGATCTGCACCAAAAAATAAAAAATCACCCTTTATGGGTGATTTTTTAAACTAGAAATCAGGCTTTAAGAAAACCTTATTTCTCTACGCCAGCTTCTTGACCAGCATATTTCGCATTGGCGTAATCCCAGTTTACAAGGCTTTCTAAGAAAGTTTTGATGTAAACAGGACGTGCATTACGGAAATCGATGTAGTAAGCATGTTCCCAAACATCGATTGTTAATACTGCAACTTTGCCATGAGCAAGTGGAGTATCAGCATTTGAAGTTTTAAGAATAGATAAGTTACCGTTTACTTCATCAGCAACTAACCACGCCCAACCTGAACCGAACTGAGTTGTTGCAGCAGCAGCAAATTCTTCAGCGAATTTTTCATAAGAACCGAACGCTTCATCAATTTTAGCAGCTAAAGCGCCAGTTGCTTTACCGCCACCGTTTTTAGCCATACAGTTCCAGTAGAACGTATGGTTCCAAACTTGAGCAGCATTGTTGAAGATCCCTGCTTTAGACGCATCACCAGCAGAAGCTTCAATGATTTCTTCTAAAGTTTTGCCTTCAAGATCAGTACCTTTAATTAAGTTGTTTAAGTTAACAACATAAGTATTGTGATGCTTGTCATGATGGAATTCTAAAGTTTCTTTGCTGATGTGTGGAGCAAGATCTTCGTAACCGTATGGTAAAGCCGGTAAAGTAATCGTTGTCATGTTTTCAATTCCTTGCATTGTGCTGGGTTTTGACATTAAGTGGCTTTATTGTAATAGATTCTGAGGGCAAATTGCGCATTGCTTATAAATAACAATACAGAATAAAGCCCGAATTTATACGTATAAAGAAAAATGCCAAACGCAGTCCAGATAAAATTAAATCGGGTTATTTAATTCGAAATAAATATACTCAATATTAAACTGTTCTGAAATAGCTTTGGCTAAACGTTGAACCCCATATTTTTCAGTAGCATGGTGACCACAAGCATAATAATGCACATTCAATTCTTGCGCTTGATAAAAGGTGCGTTCACTGACTTCACCTGAAATATAAGCATCACAATTTTGATCAGCAGCTTTAGAAATGTAATCTTGAGCGCCTCCTGTACAGAAACCTACTTTGTAAATAGATGTTTTATCCGCAGGTAAATGGATCGCATCAAAGCCTAAACGCTCAGAAACATACGTTTTAAATGCTTCAGGTGACATAGCTTGCTTTAAATAGCCGATATTCCCAATTGGATGTCGCTCAGTCGGATCAAGTTGTTCAAGATTTCGCAGTTCGAGTAAGTCGGCAATGGCAGCGTTATTACCTAAAGTAGGGTGACTATCTAAAGGTAAGTGATATCCGACCAGAGAAATATCATTTTGAATGAGGCTTTTGATTCTTTTTCCACGCATACCTGTAATGGGGTAGGGCTCGCCTTTCCAAAAATAACCATGATGTACCAGTAGCATGTCAGCACCATATGCAATCGCCGCTTCGATTGCAGTTTGGGATGCAGTCACCGCACATAGAATTTTTTTAACCTCGGGTTTGCCTTCAATCTGCAGTCCATTGGGTGCATAGTCTTTAAATTCGGGCGATTTCAGGTTTTGATCGCACCATTGAATAATCTCGTTTAACGTTGCCATAAATGTCCAAAAAGCTAAGATATTGAGTAAATCAAAACATATTTTTTATTGTAACTAAAGCTGAACAAAAGTCTTTTATGAAATTTATGTATAAGTGGCAATTTTGATTACAATAAGCAAATAGAAAATGCTTTCGCATCAATAAATTAAATAATTCTTAGAGGTAAATCAAGTGCGCCGGTCCTTTACATGGTTACCATGGGTGTTACTCATTATTGTGATTATCAGTTTTGTTACTTGGCAGAAGGTACATCAGCCGAAAGCGCCAATAGCAGCTGATGGGGTCAAAATGCCTGCTGAAAAAGTTAAGCCTTTGGTGGACACTTCGCGTTCAGGTGGAGTGGTGTCGTATAGTGCTGCGGTTAAAGTGGCAGCGCCAGCCGTGGTCAATATTTTCACCACGCAGAAAGTCAAACAAATGAATCATCCAGTGCTCAATGATCCTATGTTCAGAGAGTTTTTCGGAGATCAATTACCAGAACAATTCAAACAAGGCCCGAATGAGAATAGTTTGGGTTCGGGTGTCATTGTTCGTCCAGATGGATATATTTTGACCAACAATCATGTGATTGCTCAGGCTGACCAAATTGTAGTCGCGTTACAGGATGGCAGACGTGCTGTTGCCAAAGTGATTGGTACAGATCCTGAAAGTGATTTGGCAGTGATTAAAATTGAACTGGATAAATTGCCCGTACTGCCATTCAAATTAAGTGGTAATGAAGTAGGGGATGTCGTCCTTGCGATTGGTAATCCATTCGGTGTAGGGCAAACGGTTACTCAAGGAATTATTTCTGCGACAGGTCGCTCTGATTTAGGGATCAATACCTATGAGGACTTCATTCAAACCGATGCTGCAATTAACCCAGGTAATTCGGGCGGTGCTTTGATTGATGTGGCTGGTAACCTGATCGGTGTTAATACCGCAATTTTCTCGCAATCTGGTGGTTCAATGGGGATCGGTTTTGCGATTCCAGCGAAGATCTGTCAGCAAGTCATGAATGCGATTTTGAAAGATGGTCGCGTCATTCGTGGATGGCTAGGGATTAGTTTGGTTCCACCTAATCAAGAGGATGTACTTAAACCACGTGAAATGGGTGTAGTGATTGCTGATGTACTTCAGAATGGCCCAGCTGCTGGGGCGGGTTTGAAAGTTGGTGACAAAATTATGCAAGTGAATGGTGAAGTGATTAGTTCATCATCACATCTAATTAATTATGTTGCGCTACAAGCACCCAAGACCACGATTAAAATTTCGATCATTCGTAATGAACAACCGATGGATATAGATGTTGTTGTGGGAGAGCGTAAAGTTCAACATTCGGATGATTCACAATTCATCCCATTGCCGCAACGTTAATCGTCTATATATAAAAAATATTAAAACCCTCTCTGGAGGGTTTTTTTGATTCAAAATGCTATGCGAATAATTAAATTATTCATTAGTATAAAACCATCTATCTATGGAATACAAAGCAATAAAATGAAAACAATAGGATTAATTGGTGGGATGAGTTGGGAGTCGACAGATTTATATTATCAAAAGATTAATCGGCAAATTCAAGCAAAGCGAGGTGGGCTAAATTCAGCGCAAATTATTCTGTACAGTGTCAATTTTCAAATCATTGAACAGTTTCAACGAGAAAGTAAATGGGATGAAGCTGCTACATATTTAGCGAATATCGCTCATAAACTAGAAGTTGCGGAAGTAGATGTGATAGGTTTGTGTACTAATACCATGCATAAAGTCGCAACTGATATTCAAAAACAATGTTCGATTCCTTTGATGCATATTGCAGATCCAACGATTAGTGCAATTCAAAGTCAAGCTTTAAAGAAAATTGGGCTTTTAGGGACTCAATTTACCATGGAGCAAGATTTTTATATTTCCAAGTTTATTGAAAAGAATATTGAAGTTATTGTTCCAAACTCTAAAGAAAGATTAAATGTTCATCAGATTATTTTTAATGAGTTGTGCCAAGGCATAGTACGAGCAGAATCCAAAAAAGAATTTCTTAAAATTATCCATACCATGATCAATGATGGAATAGAGGGCATCATTTTAGGATGTACTGAGATAGGCGTACTGATACAACAAGAAGATTTAAATATTCCTGTTTTTGATACAACAGAATTGCATGTTAATGCATTGGTGGCATTTGCATTAAATGAATCATAATTTTTGAGAGTCATTGATCAATATTTAAAAACTTAAATTCTTAAATAAAAAAACCAGTGACGAGTCACTGGTTTTTTTTGAACCAATTAGAAATTAGCTTTCTTGCTGAATACCAGCCACTAACCAATCCTGCGTTGAACCAGCAGGTTTAACAAAATGCCAAACTTCTGCAAATGGTTGAGGCAAGCTGTTTAAGTCTTCACTGACAGTACCTGTAAAACGCACGCTTACAACATACTGACCATTTTCAGTTGCAGTATCAGCAACCATCGCATTCAAGTTTGAAAACTCTGCAACATCTTGATCTTGGTTGGCCATGATGTCTTGATACATTGATGAATAAAGATCAGGTGTTAAATAACGCTGAATTTCAGTAATGTTGCTTGCAGTATTCATGGATTGAATATGGTTAAAACGCTGACGTGCAATACGCAAAAACGCAGCAGGTTCAGTACCATCAGGAAGCTGACTACCACTGTTGGTATAAGCCGAACCAAAAGGTGCGTTAGTTGCTGGAGCAGTACCAAACGGAGCATTATTTACTGGTGCATGGGCAGCAGTGTTACCACCTACGTTTTGACCGAAGATGTTGCTGTTATCGCCTGTAGAGCGTGGTGCATTGGTTTGACCAAATGGTGCAGATGTTGGACCTGCACTATTTGGTGCATACGGGTTATTCGCTGCTAATTTTTTTTTTGCTCCGAATTTACGGAAGATGAAGAATGCAGCACCAGCAATTAAAAGAATCCAGATCCAACTCGGGATCCCATCTTCTTCTTTTTGCTCTTCAGCGACTTGAGCTTGGCTTGTTGGCGCTGTATCGTCAGCCATCGCATTCGCAGCTACTGCACCAATCGCAGCACCTGCAACACCCGCAGCCACCATACCACCTACGCCTGGACCTGATTTTTGAGGTGCAGTCGCTGGAGCGGCAGGTTGTTGAGCTGGAGTAGCTTGACGAGGTTGTTGGTAAGATTGGCTAGGTGCAGCAGAACGGTTCATACCATGACTTTTACCGCCACCAGCACGTTTCGCTTCTGCAAAAGGAGCGACCAATAATGTTGCAGCTAAAATTGCTGTAACCAAACCACGCTGTCGAACTTCCATCTATTTCTTCCTAAACTTAATAAGTGAATTTGTTAGACTGTATATATGCAGTCTTTTTACTGTTTTTTCAATCAATATTCACAATATTTCAATAAATTTGTTTTTAAAATATTTTGCAATGATTAAGTGAGTTCATCAGTTAACTGCATGGCTTCATTGAGTGCTTCATGCAAACGTGCAACTGAAATAATTGTGACACCGCTAATACTTTTTTGAGGGGCATTGCCTCGAGGGACAATAATGTATTTAAAGCCATGTTTAATCGCTTCTTTTAAACGTTCTTGACCATTTGGCACAGGACGAATTTCACCTGATAGTCCAACTTCACCAAAAACTGCCAATTGTTGCGGTAGCGCTTTAGAGCGTAAACTGGATGCACAAGCCAAAAGCACAGCCAAGTCTGAACCCGTTTCTGTGATTTTTAAACCCCCAACCACATTGACATAGACATCTTGACCAGAGGTTTGAACGCCACCATGACGGTGCATCACAGCAAGTAGCATGTTTAATCGGTTTTGATCTAAGCCCAGTGCAACACGTCGTGGTTGTCCATGGGCGTCATCCACCAAGGCTTGAACTTCGACTAAAAGAGGGCGAGTGCCTTCACGACTGATCATCACCACTGAACCTGGAATGGCTTCATCATAACGACTGAGGAAAATGGCAGAAGGATTTGAAACCTCTTTCAATCCTTTATCCGTCATACCAAACACACCCAGTTCATTCACCGCACCAAAACGGTTTTTCACAGCACGAATCATTCGGTAACGTGAATCAGATTGTCCTTCAAAATATAGGACACAATCGACCATATGTTCTAAAACACGTGGGCCTGCTAAAGCACCTTCTTTAGTGACATGTCCAACAAGGAATAATGCGGTGCCACTGTTTTTGGCAAAGCGGGTTAATAGTGCGGCAGACTCGCGAATTTGAGAAACCCCACCCGGGGCAGATTGAAGTGTTTCGGTATACAGCGTTTGAATAGAATCTAAAATGGCAACCGCAGGGCGAACTTGAGCTAACACTTCACAGATACGTTCAACACATGTTTCAGCCATGACTTTTAAATGGTCTGTAGGAAGGTCTAAACGCTGTGCTCGTAATGCAACCTGCGAAAGTGATTCCTCACCAGTGACATAAAGCGCAGAGCTTTTTTCAGAAGCCATATGTGTTGCTGTTTGTAGCAAAATAGTAGATTTACCAATGCCAGGGTCACCACCAATCAACACTACCGAACCAGTAACCAATCCACCACCGAGCACACGATCAAACTCGCTGATTCCTGTTTGTAAACGAGTTTCATGAGATACAGAAATTTGATTGAGCGTGGTAATAGCTGAGGCTTGACCTGCATAGCCACCTGTTTTAGGTTGCGCTCGATGTGTGACCGCAGGAGCGATAGTAACTTCTAATAAGCTATTCCATGCACCACATTCAGCGCATTGACCAGACCATTTGGGATGATCTGCACCACATTGTTCACAGCGATAGACACTTTTAGCTTTAGCCATAGATTCAAAAAAAATAAAGCAAATTGGTTTTTACAGCATAGCGTTGAATGTTAGTGAAAACAAAGTCTTTCAATTTTAAAAAAGAAGATGGAGACAATCTATGTCGCTTTGATCAATTATGGCTGTCATCTCATAACATACGAACTATAATAGTGATTAGACTAATTTGAATGGAACACGTCATGCCACAATTACTGAAACATATTGATGCGATAGCGCGTGAAAAAAATCGTGATGTGTTATTTATTCATTTTGAGCATTATGAATTCAGTGAAGAGGGTGAGGAAGACACTGATTCAGTTCGAGATATTGTGATCGCTTGGCTTGAGGATCATGGTATTGGCTATGATCTATGCATGGGGTTAGAGCAAGAAGGTTTTGTCGATACTTATGCGGGAGATATTTATATTGATCTACCTTATGATGAATCTAACCCTGCATATCGTGAATTAAGTCTGTATTTAGAAGATGATCAAGGCAATATGATGATTGAGGGTGTTCTCTTCTTTGTTTTGTCATTGGAGCTTGCTTTGGAAATTGAAGCAGAGCGAAAAGTGTCTGAATTAGATGAACAACTTTGGGCGGGTAAGCCTTCTTAAAAAATAGTGATTTTAAACCGATTTAAGTTCTCTTAATTAAAAAAGCCACTTTTTAAAAGTGGCTTTAATTTAATACATTATAGTTAAGATTGTAGTTTTGGAGTCTGGTGTCGGCTTAGTACAGCTCGCCAGTTTTACGTCGAGCAATGAAGTCTTTTGATTCCTTCACAATCACACTAGAAAGAAGCAAGAGTGCGATACAGTTTGGTGCAGCCATTAAACCATTGAAGGTATCGGCAAATAACCAAACAAGATCAAGCGTCACAACACAGCCAATAAATACCGAAGCGATATAGATCAGGCGATAGATCAATACTGATTTTTCACCTAATAGATAGGTGCAACATTTTTCACCATAATAGCTCCAACCTAAAATGGTTGAATAGGCGAAGAAAATAATACCAAATGTCACCACCCAGCCACCAAAACCTGGAAGGAGTTGGTCAAATACGCTAATCGTCAGCACAGCACCCGTTTGATCACCAAAGCTATTTCCAGCCATGATGAATCCCATTACCAATACAATACCTGTGATTGAACAGACGATAATCGTATCTAGAAATGTTCCTGTCATAGAAACTAAACCTTGACGCGCAGGGTGATCTGTTTGTGCAGCAGCGGCAGCAATCGGTGCAGAACCCATACCTGCTTCGTTTGAAAAAACACCACGAGCCACACCGTAACGAATCGCAGCACCAATTGCACCGCCAGCAGCAGCTTCACCTGTAAAGGCATAGGTGAAAATCATTTCTAAGGCAGGAAGAATTAAATGGGTATTGTTTAAAATGATAATTAGACCACCAATGACATATCCTAATGCCATAATGGGAACAATGATTGACGAAGCTTTAGCAATGGTTTTGATACCACCCAAGATGACAAGTGCAGAAAATGCAGTAATGGCAATTGCAGTTATCCATGTTTCAATACCTAAACTATTCTCTACTGCTAGTGCTACTGTATTCGATTGAACAGAACTGCCAATACCAAAGGATGCAAGTGTTCCAAACAACGCAAAGAGCACAGCTAACCATTTCCATTTAGGGCCTAAACCGCGTTCAATGTAATACATTGGACCACCGTTCATTTCCCCCTTTTCATTTTTATGACGATACTTAACGGCAAGTACACCTTCTCCATATTTGGTTGCCATACCAAATAACGCCGTCATCCACATCCAAAATACAGCCCCAGGTCCACCCAAAACGCATGCCGTTGCAACCCCTGCAATATTACCTGTACCAATAGTTGCAGAAAGAGCAGTCATAAGGGATGCAAACTGAGAAATATCTCCTGAGTCTTTTTTATTGGGATGTTTTCCAAACACTTGTTTAAAGGCCAATGGCAACATACGGAATTGCCAAAACAACAGTCTAAAGGTGAGAAATACACCTGTACCCACAATGAGTACCAGCATGTAAGGGCCCCAAACCAGCCCACTTAAGGTTTCCATAATCGATTGTAATTGTTGCATCATTCATCCTTATTCTTGCTAATGTTATTAACCTTCTTCAAAGCAAGGCCTGTGCCACAACTTTGTTTTAATAGCGAAACTCCTTTCGCACTCTTATTTTTGATACTTAACGTATTCATTCTATTAGTTACATATCTATGATTATTTTTCAATCGATTTGTAGGTTGTATCCTTGATGAATCATCGAGCTGTAGCACAAAAAATAGAGGTATAAGAAAAAGGAATAATATTTTGCAAATAAAAAGAAAATTTAGATGGTCACAGATTTCTTTTTGCAATCATCAGTTTTTGGAGTAATTTGACGACTTGAGTACATAAGGTGAACTTAATAATGTCGGATCAAATAACAAATTCGCCTACTGAAGATGGTGATTTACAACGTAGTTTGTCAAATCGGCACTTGCAGCTGATTGCCATTGGTGGGGCGATAGGAACAGGATTGTTCATGGGTTCAGGGAAAACCATTAGCCTTGCAGGACCTTCAATTCTATTTATTTATATGATTATCGGTCTAATGGTTTTTCTCGTCATGCGTGCATTGGGCGAGCTATTACTATCAAACTTGCAATATAAATCGTTTATCGATTTTTCAACGGATCTGATTGGTCCTTGGGCAGGCTATTTTGTCGGATGGACGTACTGGCTGTGCTGGATCACGATTGGTATCGCGGATCTGTCAGCCATTATTTATTATTTACAGTTCTTTAATAATGGTTTGCCCTTTACGCCTCTAGAAGGGGTGTTGATTAGTGTTGCTGCAATCATTTTCATCACAGGATTAAACCTTGCAACCGTAAAACTCTTTGGTGAGATGGAGTTTTGGTTTGCGATGATTAAGATCATCGCAATTGTGGTATTGATTGCTGTCGGTGCATGGATGGTCTTTACAGGCTTTACATCTACTGCAGGCGAAGTCGCAGCATTTTCGAATCTGTGGAGTCATGGTGGCATGTTCCCAACAGGCTTGGGTGGTTTCTTAGCGGGCTTCCAGATTGCAATTTTTGCTTTCGTGGGTGTTGAGCTCGTCGGTACGACGGCCGCTGAGACCAAAGATCCTGAAAAGAACTTACCAAAAGCAGTGAACTCTATTCCAATTCGTATCATCATTTTCTACGTACTGGCACTCGTGATTGTGATGGCAGTAACGCCATGGAACAAAATTGATCCGTCGATCAGTCCATTTGTAAACTTGTTTAGCCAAGCCGGTATTGCTGCTGCAGCGATTATCATGAACTTGGTGGTACTGTCATCGGTCATGTCCTCTATGAACAGTGGTGTATTTTCAACGTCACGTATGCTGTTCGGTTTGTCTCGTGATGAACAAGGTCCTAAATCATTTGGTAAATTGAATAAGCGCGCAGTTCCTGCGAATGCTTTATATTTCTCTACCGTGTGTTTGCTGGCAGGTGCTGCACTTCAGTACTTTGTTCCAAATACAGTTGAAGCATTTACTTTGGCAACCACCTTGTCAACGATCTTGTTCATTTGTGTGTGGTTGATGATTATTTGGAGCTACATGGTGTATTACAAAACACGCCCTGAACTTCATGCAAAATCAACCTTTAAATTACCTGGTGGATTATTCACCTGTTGGATTGTGATTATTTTCTTTATTGGGATGATCTATGTTCTTTCACTTGAAGCGGATACTTTAAGAGCGCTGATGGTGAGTCCAATCTGGTTTGTGATTTTGATCATTGGTTATTATGGTTTCTTCAAAAAGCGTTTGAATAAATAAAACCAAGATGAAATAAGCTAGGTTCATTTCAATAATACTTTCAATAATACACAGATAAAAACGTCAGCAATGTGCTGGCGTTTTTTTTGACTTATCTTATAAACTCACTGCTTAAACACTTTGGTCGAAAGCTTGATCAATGTATACTTTCCAAAATTTATAGGATTGGGTGAACAGATGCGTATCGCCATTTGCAGCATGGGTTTATTGGCAACGACACTATTAATAGGGTGTGGGCAAACAGGTAATTTGCAGTTACCGACTGATCCGAATTACGATAAACGTGCTCAATACTTACTCTATAAAGATGGTGAAAAGTCAGTCAATGTGCAGCAAAGTGATGCCTTTCGAGCCACTGAAAAAGTTTCATTAGAAAATAAAGATTTAGATAAAGCAGACTTAGAACGCGCAGACAAGCAAGCTGCAGCTTCAGACCTTATTGAAACAAATTAATCTCTCGTTACCGCTTCATTGAAAGGATACATTCATGGGTTTTTCTCGTATTGAAGGTGTTTTGCACGCAGAACAATGTTCATTGGATCAACTTGCTCAGCAGTTTGGCACACCACTTTATGTTTATTCAAAAGCATCATTTGAAAAACATTATTTAGATATGGATCGTGCATTTAGCTTTATTGATCATCAAATCTGTTTTGCTGTGAAATCAAATTCGAATATCGCAGTATTGAATGTATTGGCTAAGCTTGGTGCGGGTTTTGACATCGTCACTGGCGGTGAGTTGGCAAGAGTTTTGGCTGCTGGCGGTGATGCATCTAAAATTGTATTTTCAGGATTAGGCAAGTCTGAAGCAGATATTCGTAAAGCACTTGAAGTGGGGATTGCATGCTTCAATGTTGAGTCTTATGCAGAACTTGATCGTATTCAAAAAGTAGCGGCTGAATTTGGCAAAAAAGCCCCAATTTCTCTACGTGTCAATCCAGATGTTGATGCAAAAACACATCCATATATTTCAACGGGTTTGAAAGAAAACAAATTTGGTATTCCTTCAGATGCTGTATTTGAAACTTATGCGTATGCAGCCTCATTACCTAACTTAGATGTTGTGGGTATTGATTGCCATATCGGTTCACAGTTGACTGAAACGCAACCATTCGTTGATGCGCTTGATCGTGTAATCGCAATGATTGATCGCTTGAAAACGATGGGTATTAGCCTCACTCATATTGATATTGGTGGTGGCCTTGGTGTGACGTATAAAGATGAAGTTCCACCTACAGTTGCTGAATATGCCAATGCAATGAAACCTGCTTTAGAAAAGTTAGGTTTAAAAGTGTATATGGAACCGGGTCGTAGTATTTCTGCCAATGCAGGTGTACTTGTGACTAAAGTTGATTTATTGAAACCCACCAATCATCGTAACTTTGCGATTGTCGATGCTGCAATGAACGATTTGATTCGTCCTTCTTTATACGAAGCGTGGATGGATATTCAAGAAGTAAATGCAAATAACACGACAGAGAAGAAAGAGTGGGATGTCGTTGGTGCAATTTGTGAAACGGGTGATTTCTTAGGTAAAGAACGCCAATTGGCAATTCAAGCCAACGATAACCTTGCGGTATTGGGTGCGGGTGCATACGGTTTTGTGATGAGCTCGAACTATAATTCACGCGGTCGTGCTGCTGAGGTCATGGTAGATGGTGAAGTTGCACACTTGATTCGTGAACGTGAAACAATTGAATCATTGTGGGAAAAGGAACGTTTATTACCTGCGGAGTAAATGACGATGTTATTAGAATTTACAAAAATGCATGGCTTGGGTAATGATTTCATGGTGGTTGATTTGATCAGCCAACGTGCTTATTTGGATACTATGACGATTCGCCGTTTGGCAGATCGTAACTTCGGTATTGGCTTTGATCAATTACTGATAGTTGAAGCGCCTGAGCATCCTAACGTTGATTTTAAATATCGAATTTTCAATGCAGACGGTTCTGAAGTAGAACAATGCGGTAATGGTGTGCGTTGCTTCGCAAAGTTTGTGCATGACCGTAAGTTGACCAACAAAACCAAATTTAAAGTTCAAACCAAAGCAGGCATTGTTGAACCTGAATTGGGTTTAAATGGTTGGGTTCGTGTCAATATGGGTATGCCGAAATTTTTACCGAATCAAATTCCATTCATGGCTGACCAGCCTGCGGATGTTTATGATATCACTTTGTCCAATAATGAAAGTCTGACGATTGATGTCGTGAATATGGGCAATCCTCATGCGGTCACCATTGTTCCTGATGTATTAAAAGCGGAAGTCGCAAAGATTGGACCGCAAGTTGAATCACATGAGCGATTCCCAGAGCGTGTCAATGCAGGCTTTATGCAAATTGTGGATGAAAACAATGTACGTCTACGCGTTTTTGAGCGTGGCGTTGGTGAGACTTTAGCCTGCGGTACAGGGGCTTGTGCTGCAGCTGTATCGGGTATGCGCCGTGGTTTATTGTCCAATAATGTGAAGATTGAGCTGGCTGGTGGGACTTTGCAAATCGAATGGAAAGAGGGTGATGTGGTTTGGATGACCGGTCCAACGGCAACCGTCTATGAAGGTCGATTGGATTTAAGATACTTTCAACCTGAGCAATAATGGATAACTGATGAGTTGTTGCTCTGAAAAGCGCTGATTCATCAGCGCTTTTTTATGCGCTCAATATTTCTATATATGCGAAAATTTATGGTTCGAAACGAATACTCTTCATTTAAACAAAAACTTCGTGAAGATGGATAGTTTGCTAAACTGTATTTCAATTTGATTTACTTAAAAACGAGGAGGGCTAAATGCAACAAGGCGCAATGCAATTGCTCTCTATATGGCTGAAAGAGCGCAAAATTCAAAATCAATCCGAACATACTTTAGATGCATATTTTAGAGATGTATCAGGCTTTATTGATTTCTGTTATGCCAAAAATCTTGAGTTAAATGCGGTTGAGGCTTCTGATTTACGTGAATATCTTACTTATAAAGTGGAAAATGATGGACTGAATTCAACCAGTTTACAGCGTCATCTCACCTCTATTCGTCAATTTATGAAATGGGCGAATGAAGCCAAACATTTACACATGAATCCTGTGAATGACTTTAAAATCAAACGCCAGTCTCGTCCCTTACCCGGGATGATTGATATAGACACAGTCAAACAAATACTGGATCAAAAAGCTCCAGAAAAACCTTTAGAACATCAACTTTGGCTCAGAGATAAGGCGATTTTAGAGTTACTCTACTCAAGTGGATTACGTTTGGCTGAAGTTCAAGGATTGAATATTCGCGATATTGATTTTAGTCGACAACTTGTGCGAATCACAGGTAAGGGGAATAAAACCCGTATTATCCCTTTCGGTTCAAAAGCTCGGGAGAGTTTAGTTGAGTGGCTTAAAGTTTACCAAATCTGGATGGGTAAGTTTGTTCAAGATTCTCCAGTTTTTATTAGTCAAAAAGGCAATGCACTGACACCACGACAAATAGAGAATAGGGTGAAGTTGCAAGCTCAGCGAGCAGGGGTAAGTGTAGATTTACATCCACATTTACTTAGACATTGTTTTGCCAGTCATATGTTGTCAAACAGTGGTGATCTTCGAGCAGTACAAGAAATGTTAGGGCATAGCAGTTTGTCGACGACACAAATTTATACGCAACTCGACTTCGATCGTTTGGCGCAGGTTTATGATCAAACTCACCCGCGCGCAAGTAAAGTTAAAGCCTAAATGAAATCAAAAATTTCAAATTTAAAAAATAGCATTGAGTGCATCTATTGTAAATTTATCACGAGAAAATAAGCTAAAGGATAATTGTTTTACCTAAAAGTCTACTGTATATGTTTTATACAGATTGAAGTGTTGTGGCAAAGTATGCTGCTGAGCTTTCAATCTGAATAAATGGACAGAATCTTCAATACATTAATTGGACTAGTTAGGCTTAAAAATGATTTCCGACATTCAAATAAAATATGAACAACTGAGTGCCAAGCAAAAAGAAATATTTGCGGGCTATGGTTTACGTCAGGTCAAACACTTTGTGGAAATTAGCCTACCCAATATAGAAGCCGTTTTACCTGATGGCGCAAAGGTTCAAGGAATTAATGGTGAAGGTAAAGTTCAAGCCATTAATGCGCAGAATAACAAAACCTATCTCTGGATTTCGGATCTTCAGTGGCAAGAACGAGCGATTTCTACAGGTAAAGTTGATTTAAAAGAAGATTTAATTGCAGTCTGGAAAATATTTGGTTTAGATCAGTATGAGTTGATTGATTTAAGTCATGTGCATCGTGACTTTTTAAATGAACTTTCTGTCTGATCACATGCAGAATCATTTATTAGGCGTTGCTGTTTTATATGTGAATTAGGTCAAATTCTAAAAGCATAGTTTTATTATGCTTTATGTATTGGGATTTTGAATTTTATACAGAATATGCGGGTTCAAAGCGCTCTTTTCATTAAGATCTGGGTGAATAAATGATTTTACTTTATTCATGCCTAAGCGTTTCATTAGCTTCTGAGGTGGAAGATTTGAGTGAGCTGTAAAAGCCACTATTTCATTGAGTTTTAAATCCTGAAAGCCAAAATCTAAACTCGCTTGTGCTGCTTCAAAAGCAAAACCTTGTCCCCAAGCTGAACGTTTTAAACGCCATCCAATTTCAGTGCATGGTGAAAAATCATATTTTGTAGGTTGATGATGTAAGCCTGTGAATCCAATAAACTCTTGCGTTTCTTTTAACGCTAAAGCCCAAAATCCCCAACCTTGAGCATCAATAAAACTTTGGATCAGATTTGCTAATTTGTGACTTTCAGGTTGGGTCAGAATATTTGGAAAATAACGCATGACTTCACTGTCTCGAGACATCTGTGTAAAGGCTGTTAAATCAGAATTATTCCAAGGTCTTAAGATGAGTCGATCGGTTAGGATTGATATACTCATCAGTAATTATCTGACTCAGATCTGATCCAGGGGTAATTGGAAACTTTGTTTAATAATTTGGCTAGGTAAGTCAGTTTTAACACTGGTAATCCCGTTTTTTTTGGTCAAATGAGCCGATTGGAATTTTCGGTAACTTTCCAAATCAGCAACTACAACTTTGAGCATTGCATCACATTCACCTAAAATAATATAGCACTCCATCACTTGGGGAAGTTCTTTCATCGCCTCAATAAACGTGTCAATCGTTTCGGCATCCTGACCGACCAACCAAATTCTTGAAAATAAAATCAGTTGTAAACCAATTTTTTGTGGATCGACAATGGTGGTGTAATTCTGAATGACGTGAGCCTCTTCAAGTAATTTCACTCGTCTGAGACAAGATGAAGGAGAGAGTCCAATTTCTTTAGCTAGATCGTTATTCTGAATTCGACCATTTTTTTGCAAACACCGAATGATACTTTTATCGATTCGATCTAATTTTACTGAAATTGATTTAGATATAATTTTCATAAATTAGAATTTAATTCGAAAAATAATTTTAATTATAGAATATTTTGAAATCCTATTTTACATATTTTCGCAGATACTATTTTTTCAATTTCAGTTGATTGAAAGGAAACAGAAATGTCTGTGTACTTACTCTTTGCGCTCATAATCATTCCTCTAATTTTTACTCCTGGTCCAGATATGCTTTTTATCTTGTCGCAAGTTATGGGTAAAGGTACAAAGGCAGGCATTATGGCGACGCTAGGCGTATGTTCTGGATATTTAGTTCATTCGATCTTGGTTGCTTTGGGTATCGCAGCGATTATTGTTTCGTTTTCTGTGTTCTTTGAAACGATTCGTTGGCTGGGGATCGCTTATTTACTTTTTTTGGCACTGACATTAATTAAATCCGTGTTTAGTCAAAATAAAATTATGATTGAAAATAAGCAAACCTCCTCACCAATCAAAAAAGGTTTTTTTACAGCTTTACTGAATCCAAAAGGGATGTTGATTTACTTTGCGATTCTTCCGCAATTTATGGATAAATCTGGCAATACCATTGCACAGGGATTATTGCTGTCTTTTATTTTTATTAGCTTGTGTTTGATTATTTATAGTGGATTAAGTGTGGGATTGGCTAAATTGACTCAAAAGACTGCTATCGATGTGAAGAAGCAAAAATGGATTGATGGCGGTTCTGGTGCATTGTTGGCCGGAGCTGCCACATGGCTGATGATGAACTAATCTATTTCCCTCTTAGTGAAATTGCAAATGAATTTAAAGGATATAAATTAAAACAGTACTTTAGTATAAAGTGCTGTTTTAATTTTAGCCGATAAGGTATACATTGAGTTTAGAAAAAAGAAATGTATCTTTTATGCAAATAATTGATTGAAAATGTCACTAGATTTTATTTTTTCTATCCGAATTGACAGTCTGACTCTCAGGTGAAATGGGTAATTTATTCTCTTAAGAAAGCTCAAATAACATGAGAAAAAATAAGATAAAGATCAGAACTTTTGATGAACTAAATCAAATAAAAAAATATTAAAAATCAATGTTTAAAATATAAATTAAAAATTTATAGATATGAACTAATTATTCAACAATTAAAATCTTTGAACGCACCGTTCAACTAAAAATACGCTTTTTTACAACTCTTTTAGTAATTGTGACTTGACCGAAATGCCAAACGCATTGCAAGATAGGACACCTAAAAAATTTGCATGAAGAGTTACTATAACTTTTCTAAACTTTTACTTTTGTTATAACAGCCGAGGATTACATGAAGGCTCTTGTTGCTGTAAAACGTGTGGTTGATGCCAACGTTAAAGTTCGCGTTAAAGCGGACAATAGTGGGGTAGATCTTACTAACGTTAAAATGTCGATCAACCCATTCTGTGAAATCGCTGTTGAAGAAGCGGTTCGACTAAAAGAAAAAGGGACTGTGACTGAAATCGTTGTTGTTTCAATTGGTCCTAAAGAAGCTCAAGAACAAATTCGTTCTGCAATGGCTCTAGGTGCTGATCGTGGTATCTTGGTTGAAGCAAATGATATTGAATTGGGCGCTTTAGAAGTTGCTAAAATTCTAAAAGGTATTGTAGAACAAGAACAACCAGAATTAATTCTTCTTGGTAAACAAGCGATTGATGATGACTCTAACCAAGTGGGTCAGATGCTGGGTGCTTTACTTGGCGCTGGACAAGGTACATTCGCTTCAGTAGTTAAAGTTGAAGGTACGAAAGTACAAGTGACTCGTGAAATCGACGGTGGTTTACAAACTGTTGAATTAAACACTCCTGCAATTATCACAACAGATTTACGTTTGAATGAGCCACGTTATGCTGCTCTTCCAAACATCATGAAAGCGCGTAAAAAACCGCTGGATACTAAATCTCCTGCTGATTATGGTGTTTCTGCTTCAACTAAACTTAAAACAGTTAAAGTTGAGCCACCAGCAGAGCGTAAAGCTGGTGTACAAGTGAAATCTGTAGATGAGCTTGTTGAAAAACTTAAAAATGAAGCGAAAGTGATCTAATACAGAAGGATAAAAATCATGAGTATTTTAGTTATCGCTGAGCACGACAATAAAGCACTTAACGGTGCAACACTAAATGTTGTAGCTGCAGCACAAAAAATCGGTGGTGATATCACTGTATTGGTTGCTGGTTCAGGTGCACAAGCTGTAGCTGATCAAGCAGCTAAAGTTGCAGGGGTAAGCAAAGTATTAGTTGCTGACAATGCTGTTTATGCGAACCAATTGGCTGAAAACGTTGCTGCACTAGTGGCCGATTTAGGCAAAGGTTATACACATATCCTTGCTGCATCGACTACAACCGGTAAAAACGTACTTCCGCGTGCTGCTGCATTACTTGATTCAAGTATGATTACAGACATCATTGCGGTTGACAGCGCTAAAACTTTCAAGCGTCCTATCTATGCGGGTAATGCGATTGCAACTGTAGAATCTGCTGAAGCGATCGTTATTGCTACAGTACGTGGTACTGCTTTTGATGGTGTTGCTGCTGAAGGCGGTTCTGCGACTGTTGAAGCTATCAGTGATGTTAAAGACGCTGGTATTTCTAAGTTTATTTCTGAAGAAATCGTGAAATCAGAACGTCCAGAATTAACAGCTGCTCGTATCGTGGTTTCAGGTGGTCGTGGTGTGGGTTCAGGTGAGAACTATCATACGGTACTTGATCCATTGGCTGACAAGTTGGGTGCTGCACAAGGTGCATCACGTGCTGCAGTGGACGCTGGTTTCGTACCAAACGACATGCAAGTGGGTCAAACAGGTAAAATTGTTGCTCCTGACTTGTATATCGCAGTAGGTATTTCTGGTGCAATTCAGCATTTGGCAGGTATGAAAGACTCTAAGGTGATCGTTGCGATCAATAAAGATGAAGAAGCGCCAATCAATGCAGTTGCTGACTACTGGTTAGTGGGTGATTTAAATACTGTTGTTCCTGAATTGGTTTCTAAAATCTAATTCTTTGGAATAACAGAAAGCCCTGTTATTTTGCAGGGCTTTTTTGTATTCTAAATATAATGAAGCCTAATGATAATTGTTATGTTATGTAATGTGAAGTAATTGATAAGATTGGGGAAATATGAATATTTAAGTATGTGGATAGCAGAATTGTTGTTCAATATAGTCTTAATAATCATAAATATACAACAGAGCATTCTGTTTTTAAGACATTATTTTTCTTATAGAAATACTCTGAAATATGATACTATTCGTCCTCATTTTTAAGCTTTACTCATTATTTAATCTATGAATGAGTGAGGGGTGACGATCTTGTTGTTAGATACGCGGCTGACTTGGCCTATTGCTTTTATCCTAATCTTAAGCTGTATATTCCCTGTAATAGAAGCATTTAATCTGTTAAGTTATCTAGCAATTTCAGTACGTTCCATTGAAAATATTCAAGCGATTCTTCTGCTGTCTTTTGCCATTTTCACTTTTGCATTTATGCGTCCTATTCAATTACAGAGTGGCCAAAAACAATTCTGGCTTTGGGCTGTGTGTTGGTGGTTACTGCTATTTGGTCGTAGTACCAGTTGGGGGCGTGATTATTTCCCGGAAGTCCCTAAAGGCTTTTTTAGAGCAATTTCGGTGGTACTCATAGGTTCAGTGTTATTTCCATTAATAAATGGTGTATTACGTCGTGAGATTGCACTCAAGTTTAAAACTGCATCTATTTCATTATGGGGTGTTGTTCTAGCTGTATCAGGTTTGATTATCTCGGATTCTATCGAACATGATCGGATGATCAGTGCTTTTTTTTTACATGATCAAGCACATAAAAATTTTGTAGAAGAGGTATTTGAGTTTCCTCTTATTTTGGGCTTGTTTATCGTCGCTTATGGTTTGATGGTGCAAGATAAGACAAAGTCGACCCAATAAAAAATATTGAATCATTTAAACCTCCGATAAAGGAGGTTTTTTTATAAATGGATGATCAATAATAATCAAATTTAGTGAATAATTTGATGAAAAATAAGGTCATTTCAAAAGCGATAAAAAAACTTAAAAATTTAAGAAAATTAACAAGATTAAGATCAATGATAAGACACAAGAAATTGACTTTTTGTGCTATAATATTTGGCTGAATTTTAGATTTTAACTCTTCATTTTTGGAGTTAATTTTTTACAAGATTGATATATAAAACGAGCGGTTTATTGCTGTTTGTAATAAGGAGTATGCATGAGCCTATCGGAAATTAAACCGATTGCCATTGAGGATGAGTTAAAGAGCTCATATCTCGACTATGCGATGAGTGTAATTGTTTCTCGTGCATTACCAGACGTGAGAGATGGCTTGAAGCCAGTTCACCGTCGTGTGTTATTTGCAATGCACGAGCTCGGCAATGACTATAACAAAGCTTATAAAAAATCTGCGCGTGTAGTCGGTGACGTTATCGGTAAATATCACCCACATGGTGATTCTGCGGTGTACGAAACAATTGTACGTATGGCTCAAGATTTTAGCTTGCGTTATCAATTGGTTGATGGTCAAGGTAACTTCGGTTCTGTCGATGGCGATAGTGCAGCAGCAATGCGTTATACCGAAGTTCGTATGCGTAAGTTAACCCATGAACTTTTAGCTGATCTTGAAAAAGATACCGTTGAGTGGGAAGACAACTACGATGGTTCTGAGCGTATTCCTCAGGTGATGCCTACACGTGTTCCTAACTTATTGGTGAATGGTGTAACGGGTATTGCAGTCGGTATGGCGACCAATATGGCGCCACACAACATGACTGAAGTTGTGAATGCGTGTTTGGCTTATGCAAATAATCCGAATATCAGTATCGAAGGGTTGATGGAACATATCTCTGGTCCAGATTTCCCGACTGGCGGTATTATTTATGGTAAATCAGGCATTGTAGATGCATACCGCACAGGTAAAGGTCGTCTGCATATCCGTGGTAAATACCATTTTGAAGAAGATCCAAAAAACGGTCGTACCACGATTGTCTTCACTGAAATCCCATATCAAGTCAACAAAGCAAAAACGATTGAGCGTATTGCTGAGTTAGTGAAAGAGAAAAAGCTTGAAGGTATTTCTGAGCTTCGTGATGAATCTGACAAAGATGGCATGCGTATTGCGATTGATTTAAAGCGTGGTGAAAACGCTGAAGTGATCGTGAATAATCTGTTCCAAAATACGCAGCTTGAAAACTCTTTCAGTATTAATATGGTTTGCCTAGACAATGGCCAACCGAAGTTAATGAATTTAAAAGATATCATTGCTGCTTTTATTCGTCATCGTCAAGAAGTCGTTACACGTCGTACCATGTACGAGCTACGCAAAGCACGTGAGCGTGGTCATATCTTAGAAGGTTTGACGGTTGCACTTGCAAATATCGATCAAATTATTGAAACCATCAAAACGTCTGCAAACCCTGCCGAAGCTCGCGAACGTTTACAAGCGGGTGAGTGGGCCGCGGGTGGTGTAACAGCTTTACTTGAAAAAGCAGGTTCTGTTTCAGTTCGTCCAGATGTGATCGAAGGCGAAGACCTTGCCAAACCATTTGGCTTTGATGGCAATATCTATCGTCTATCACCGACGCAAGTGGGTGCGATTCTAGAATTACGTTTACATCGTTTAACGGGTCTTGAACAAGATAAGTTACACGCTGAATATTCTGATATCTTGGCACAAATCGCTGAGTACACGGCGATCTTGAATGACTTCAATTTATTGATGGATGTGATTAAAGAAGAGCTTGCTTTAATTCTTCAAAATTACGGCGATGCACGTAAAACATCGATTATTGAATCTCGTATTGATTTCTCCCGTGAAGATTTGATTCCAGAAGAGCAAATGGTTCTGACGGTTTCAAAAACTGGTTATGCGAAAACTCAACCACTGTCTGATTATGCTGCTCAGCGTCGTGGTGGTCGTGGTAAGTCTGCAACAAGCATGAAAGAAGATGATTACATTCAACATCTGATTGTAACGTCGAACCATGCGACAGTGCTTTGCTTTACCAATGTTGGTAAGGTTTATCGACTGAAAGTATATGAAGTGCCACAAGCATCTCGTGGCTCTAAAGGTCGCCCAATGGTGAACTTGCTACCATTGGATGAGAATGAAACGATTACAGCAATCTTGCCTGTCATTGATGCACCGAAAAAATTTAAAGATCGTTTAACAGATTTCAAAGCGTTTGTGAAAACCAATGCAGCCAAACTTCAAGAAAATGAAGTGATTAATGGTCATTTTGTAGAGCTTGAAGCGGCACTCAATGATTCAGAAGACGGTGCAGATGATATTTCGGAAGCATTGCGTACGCAGTTAAAACAGCTTGGTCTAGAACTTTCTGCGACTGATCTGGATGACGACATTATCAATGACTTTGCTCAGCAAGCAGAAGCAGTTCGTAAGAACTTCTATGTGTTTATGGCGACTGAGTACGGCACGATCAAACGTGTTGAGTTAGAACAGTTCTCTAATGTTCGTTCTAACGGTTTACGTGCGATTGAATTGAATGGCAATGACACGTTGATTGGTGTTGCGATTACGGATGGTGAACAGCAAATTATGTTGTTCTCTAATGAAGGTAAAGCAATCCGCTTCGCTGAGACTGATGTACGTTCAATGGGTCGTTCTGCTAAAGGTGTACGTGGTATGCGTGTCACCATTGGTGCGGCAGCGTTACTTGAAGAAAATGATGATAACGACGTTGATTCTGATGATGAAGATGGTTCAGATTCAGCATTGATCAGCCGTATTGTGTCATTGGTGGTTGTGCCTGAAACAGGTGAAGTGCTGTGTGCTTCTGAAAATGGTTATGGTAAACGTACCCCTGTAGATGACTTCCCAACCAAGAAACGTGGCGGTAAAGGTGTGATCGCAATCAAAACTTCTGAGCGTAATGGTCAGTTGGTTGGTGCGGTAGCGATTGATGAAACCAAAGAATTGATGTTGATTTCTGATGGTGGAACTTTAGTCCGTACTCGTGCTTCTGAAGTGGCTCAAACCGGTCGTAACGCTCAAGGTGTTCGTCTAATCCGTCTAGGTAAAGAAGAATTGCTTGTGGGCGTGGTGTCAGTTGAAGCTGTGGAAGAAGAGGAGTTTGTAGAAGCCGTTGAGGGTGCAGAAGTTTCAACAGATTTAGTTGAAAATACTGAAGCACAGGAAGTGGATACAACGGATAATGATGAAAAGTCTACAGATGAATAATCTGTAGAAAATTAAAAAAAAGGACGCTGAGGCGTCCTTTTTTTATTAATTGGTTTAAAGCCGCATTATTGAGTAGAGATTTATTACAAGTATAGTTAAGTTCCATATATTGATTTTATGGAAGATGTATCTTTTATAAAATAAGAAATATAAAACAAGTTAAATTTTTATAATCCAAGGGTAAGCAATGAAAATGTTGAAGCAAATCCTATTGTCTGTCCTATTACTAGGATCACTAACAGCATGTTATAAGTCGGAATCGGCGACTGGTCATGAAGCTGTGGTTTCTAAAGATAAAGAAAGGGCTGCAAGCGCTGTCTATCGTGGCTTAATGTATGGAAAGCTTGAGCAAATCCAACCTTATGTGTCGGTTGATCTATATGAAATATTATCAACCGATTCAGCGCAACTAAAACAAATTCGAGCCACGATTCCTAAGCAAGAGATACTGGAAAAAGAAGTCTATGCAACCAAGTCGAAAATGAACTTACTTTTTTTTAAACATGAGCCATTAGAGGTGGTTTATCATTATAAGTATTCAGATAAAATAGTGGTCTATACGGTTCATTTTGATCATAAAACGTCGCAGATTGTTGAATTTACAATACAGAATACTCCTATGTTCGTAATTGAATAGAAATGGATCAAAGTCTATGTTAGATATTGAACGTGGTGTGATTAAAAATTTATCTATGATCTTAATTGAGTTTTTAACTATAAATAAAAATTTGCATTGAAATTATTGAAGCTTAAATTAATGCAAGCTATGGCGATCTATGATTAAATGCCATGATTTTACTGTGTTTCACTTTGAAAGGAAAAAACATGCGCGCGTACAACTTCTGTGCTGGTCCAGCTGCATTACCCACTGCCGTTTTAGAAAAAGCTCAAGCTGAAATGCTCGATTGGCAAGGTAAGGGACTTTCCATTATGGAAATGAGTCACCGTAGCAAAGACTATGTCGCTGTCGCAGAAAAAGCAGAAGCAGATTTACGTAAACTCATGAATATCCCTGAGAATTACAAAGTGCTGTTCTTACAAGGTGGGGCATCATTACAGTTCTCTGCGATTCCACTGAATTTGTTGGGTAAAAACAATAAAGCAGATTACATTCATACAGGGATTTGGTCTGAAAAAGCTTTAAAAGAAGCACAGCGCTATGGCGACATCAATGTCGTTAAAGCAGGTACAACGATTGATGGTAAAAGTGCAATTACAGATCAAAGCACTTGGAATTTATCTGATGATGCAGCCTATGTACATTATGCAGATAATGAAACCATTGGAGGTCTTCAGTTTGCTGAAATCCCAAAAACAGATAAACCATTGGTTGTAGATTTATCTTCAAGTATTTTATCTGCACCGATTGATGTAACAAAGTTTGGTTTAATCTATGCAGGTGCTCAAAAGAATATTGGTCCTGCAGGTTTAACATTGGTCATCATTCGTGATGATTTATTGGATCAAGCAAAGCCTGAAATTCCAAGCATTCTGAAATATGCAGACCAAGCAAAAAATGATTCTATGGTAAACACACCATCAACCTATGCATGGTATTTATCGGGTCTAGTATTCGAATGGTTGTTGGCGCAAGGTGGGGTAGAAGCAATTCATAAAGCGAATATCGCTAAAGCTGAATTGTTATATGGCTATATTGATTCTAGTGATTTCTATGCCAATCCAATTGCAGTAGAAAATCGTTCGATCATGAATGTGCCATTTACATTGGCGAAGCCTGAACTTGAAAAGCAATTCCTTCAAGAAGCTGAAGCACATCATTTGTTGAATTTAGCAGGTCATCGCTCTGTGGGTGGTATGCGTGCAAGTATTTACAATGCTGTACCTTTAGCAGGTGTTCAAGCACTTGTAAACTTTATGGATGATTTTGCCAAGCGTAATGCTTAATGCTTATAAAATGATTTAAATGTTCCTATAAAAAGCCCTCATATTTGAGGGCTTTTTTGAATTCATCGATAGGAATCAAAACGATTTGATTAAAGTAAAACTAGAATGTTGGTAAAATGCCAGTCATGTGTAAAATTATCGCGGACAGAAACATACCTAAAACAAAAAAGCAAAAAGCACCCGTGTCCACTCGAAAACGAAGACTGCTATGTGAGATTAGAGTTGTTGATTGTTCCGGTATAATTTTCATTTAGGAGCCTAAATTCTAATTTATAGTTAAATCCTATTTATTTGATGTATTTTTAGCATAAATATTCGCCTGAATCCATATGTTTCCACGAATATATTGTCCAATTTCGAATTTTTTATATAAATTATCTTTAGTTGCGATTCGAATCAGGGTTGCAGGCTGATTTTCATCTAAAATCAAGGTCACATCGTAGAGTGTAAAGGTATCATTCATAAATGACATTTCGGTTTTGCCGACAACTTTACCCTGAAACCAAGCCTCATCTTCTAAGCCCATTGTTTCGCCGTACAGATAAGCCACCATCTTCGAAAAATCAACAGTCACAGGCTCTTTGTCGGCTTCAGTTGTAGGTTGCCATGCATCAATTTGTTCTTGCAAGTTGGAAGGTGCAACACCCTTATTTTCACTTAAAATTTCATTTAAAGCACGGTGATGTTTAATCGATGCAGGATCATCCACAATGATTTGTTCATGGTCAGAAACTTTTTCTAGTTCATAAGCCCAAGCATTGAGTTGAACTTTATATTCTTGGTCTTTCTCATATTGGTTGTGATTGACTGAATAAAGAGAATCAAAAGCATAGACGACACTATTAGGGCTCACCTGAAGTTGCAACACAGCTTGTGTATTTGACTTACACGTGATAATTCGGTCGATTTTGGCTGAAAGTGTATATGGACTATTAAAAATAGGGAAAGCCGTCTTCACTGTTTTAGGCTTATTGCCTTCAACTTCGATCACTTGTGCAAATTGAACAGATGATTGATTTGGGCCTTGGATCAACCAAGTAGATGGATCCATATCTGCTTCGTTTAAACACAGTCCCATTGGCATCACAGGAGCATCTAAAGCTAGACCTAACCATTTTGGAACTTCGGTTGCTGGGTTGTCTGTAAGCAAATTCCAGTGCTCTACGTGGCTTCCAAAGTTTTGATCTTCAATGGTAATGATATCTGGTCTATTTTGATTGTTCATATGCTCATTTTGATAGTGAGTGACTTATGACATTAATATCGTGGGTAAATGCTAGATTTCAAGTCCGAATATGTTTTTTTGTGATTTAAAGCAGAGATTTAGATGGATTTCTTTTTCAAGGCTAAAAAAAGAGCACTGAATGTGCTCTTTTTAAATTGGTGATTGAATTAAAATTTAAAGGTTATGTCGGCGATGAATCTTCTACCTTCTTCTGAGTAAACTTTATTATTGGTACTGACAGCCTTATTTTTTTTATTTAAAAGATTACTTATCGTAAGACCAATAATAATATTTTGGGTGGCGGTTAAGTTCCAATTATGGGTGACACGAGTATCCCATGTAAATTTGCTTGGGAAGTTTTCTTTCTCATAGATTGTTGCTGTTATATCACCAAAATCTAGACTATTTTTTGTAGCTGTATAATTTGTTGAGCCTGAACGATAATTGAAGAAGTTATTCAATGTCCAAGATGATTGAGGTGATTGAATTAACCAATTAAGTCGAGCAGTAAAAGGAGAATCTTTGGTTGGGATGTTACCAACTTGGTATAAGGTGTGATCTGCATACGCCCACTTATCTTGGCTAGTACTGTTGTTATCACGATATGTCGAAGTATAGGTTTCATCTTTAACATAACTGAGTCCGAGATTTAAGCTTTGCAATGTACCCCAGACGTTATATGGCACTATATTACCTACAGTAAATGCATATGTTTCTGCTTGGCCTGAATCGATATTTTCATAAGATTTAAGGAGTGCATTTTGACGTATCGTATCTTTAAAATCTCGATTCACCCATTTTAACCCCCACTGTAAATTAGCGATTTCACCGTTTAATCCAAACATAAGTTCATTACTATAAGGCGTATCTAAATCGGTTGCTTTTGTACCTTGAGATTGTTCAAGTTCAATTTTCCATCCGAAATTATTTGAAGCATCCCATGTTGAATCATATTGATCAGCACGTGCTATTGACCCTTTATAGGGGTTTTGTTTTTCTTGTAATTCAGTAATTAAATAGGTCGACCCATAATAACGGTTAAAACCACCTATTAGTTTAAGCCTTGAATTATTAAAAGGGCTGTATTCAATATTGCTACGAGGGGCGAAGTTAAGATTTGAAGCTAAGGAGTCATAATCTGCACGGATACCGAAACGCGCTTTAATATTATGCCAAATGATTTGGTCTTCAACGAAACTAAACCATTGATCTTGTCTGGCTGTAAGTTTTGCAGCACCATACCATGTACCATTTTTTAGATATTGACCATTCCATTGCTGTGTATTTTTATCGGATGTACTTGGTTTATAGGATAAATCAGCTTCTGAGCATAAGATATCTCCTATTGCACATTCAGCATCACCTAAATTGCCACGACTCGGTACTTTATTTCCAAATTCATCTTTTAAGTCTTCATATTTACCTTGGCTATTTAAAACTCTCTTATAACCAGATCCTGTATAGGCTGCATGGTCTGTTGGACGATCCCATGTCCCTTCATTGTGTTTATAACCTGCACCCATTTTAAATTGGTGGGTTGTACTTTTGAGTTTTATAGGATTAAAAGTGGCTTTAACATCATAACTTAATGTTGATTGCTGGTTGATTAAATCACCACCACTACCTCCTTCGTTAATAGATGTGGCACTCTTTGAGTTAGGAATCCAATGTTTGTCACCTTCGGCATATGCCCAAGTAACGGAATAATCCTGATCAATTTTTCGCTCTGAATCAGTTGTGCGGTAATTTAAATTATTTTCCAATTTGAACTGATCAAAAAGATGCTCAGACTGTATAAAAAAAGTATTGGTAACCGTATCTATGCTGTAATCTGAGCGAATATTGTTCGATAAATAACCATCACGGTTGTAGTCAAAATGGTCAAAACCAAATTGGTATTTGCTTTTATCATTAGGAGCGAAAAATGCAATTAGACCTATACTATTGTTATTTTCTTCAGTATCAATTGTTTTATCTGAATAACCACTTAAAACTGGAATGATTGAATTACGCATGCTTGAATTTAAGCTTAGCCCCCATTTTTCATTCACATTTCCATAGAGGGTTGTACTTAGACTATATATATCGTATTCACGGTGATATTGATTGGAAGTCACATTTTCAAGTTCTTCGGATTCTAATTCTTCATCAACATCAGCAAAGTTAAAACGAGACCATGCACTGGTGGTGTAATCAAAGCTAACACTACCATGTATTTTACCTACTTCTGTTTTAGGAGCACATGTTCTTGCAGAAATAACGCCACCTAAAAAATCACCATGTTCAGCACCCGCATTACTGTCAATGACTTCGAGTTCACAGATTAAATCGGTATTAATATTCGCTGTTTGTGATTGAGAGGGAACACCTGTGTAAGTAGTATCGGCACTTTCTCCAACCGGATCAAAGATATTTGATGTATTTACCCCGTTGATGACAAATTTATTATCATAGAAATTTGCACCATTGATACTTATCTTTTCAGGTGCTAAAGAGGCTTGCTTTCCAGCGTTTAAAGACTCTCTAGTAAATTGAACATTTGGATTTGTTCTTAAAAATTCACTAATTGTTTTTTTGCCATTAGGCATGTTTTCTAATTGCTCTTTTGTATAAACAGTTTTACCGACCTCATTGTTTTTATCAGCTTCAACCACAATGGTATTTAGACTGACTAAAGGATCGTCATTGTTGGTTTGAGTCTGGTTTTCGTTAGCAAATGCAGGCGTTGTTAATGTAGCAATGATAGCTAAACTTAATTTTGAGCGAACGAAGAACATAGTGAGATTAAAGATAATAATAACGAGATTGATTATCATTAAATAATTATAATTAATCAATAATAATGAGAATTATTTGCAATAGAAATAAACAATTAACTCATCGCTCTTAGGTATAAGAATAAAAAAAGATTTTTAGAGGGGAAGGGTAAAACGAGATTGGCGTCCCTACGGGGATTCGAACCCCGGTTACCGCCGTGAAAGGGCGATGTCCTAGGCCTCTAGACGATAGGGACGTTTAGAAGTAGCGGTATCTTATTGATCCGCTACCAAAGTGTCAAGCAGGTGAGGGCTGAGTTTGTTCAAAATATAGCAGAACAGTTCTGCAGTTTTCTGAGTGTCGTATAGTGCAGAGTGTGCCTCTTTACCATCAAACTCAATTCCAGCTTGAATACATGATTTTGCTAACACAGTTTGACCAAACATCACCGCACTGAGAGTCACTGTATCGAATACAGAAAAACTATGGAAAGGGTTTTGATTTTTAGTCCCTGTACGTGCAATCGCTGCTTTTACAAAACCTAAATCGAAGTGTGCATTGTGACCAACAAGAACTGCATGTGTACATTCTTGTTGCTTACGAACTTCATTGATCGCTTTAAACATCCGCTTTAAGGCAGATTTTTCATCTTCAGCCATAGCAACCCGCATAGGATTGAAAGGATCAATACCAATAAAGTCTAATGAGCGTCGATCAAGGTTTGCACCTTCAAAAGGATTAATATGTGCATGGTGAGCTTCACCTGGAACAAATTGACCTTCATCATTGTAAATAATCGGAATACATGCGATTTCAAGTAATGCATCAGTATCCGCATTAAAACCTGCAGTTTCTACATCAACAACGACTGGCAAAAAGCCACGAAATCGTTGTCCAATCACAGGTTGTTTTTCAGTTGTCACACCTTTCTCCAATGGATGGTTTTACCCGCATATAAAGGAATGATTTTCTCTCCATCCAGATAGTCGAAACTTTCAGGGATGATTTGATCTTCCTTCACAAGTGTAATGGTATTGGTATTACGAGGTAAACCGTAGAAGTCAGCACCAAAATGGCTTGCAAAACCTTCTAAACGTTCGATTTTGCCCACTTGATCAAATGCTTGTGCATAGAGTTCAATCGCTGTTGGTGCACTATAGCAACCTGCACATCCACATGCATTTTCTTTCGCATTTTTAGAATGCGGGGCACTATCAGTACCTAAGAAAAATTTAGGGTTGCCACTGGTTGCCACTTCAAGCAAAGTTTGTTGATGTGTTTGGCGTTTTAAAATCGGTAAGCAGTAAAAATGGGGCTTTACACCGCCAACCAGCATATCATTACGATTAAACAATAAATGCTGTGGAGTAATGGTTGCAGCAACATGGCGATCATGTTCTAACACAAAGTGAGCTGCTTCGCTGGTTGTGATGTGCTCAAGCACCAATTTTAATTTTGGAAATTGTTTTAGCAATGGCGCTAACACTTCATCAAGGAAACGTTTTTCACGATCAAAAATATCAACGTGATTATGGGTCACTTCACCATGCAGTAATAAAGGAACTTGATATGCCTCAAGTTGCTCAATTACGCTATACACTTTGCGAATGTCGCTTACACCATTATCCGAGTTGGTGGTCGCACCAGCAGGGTATAATTTGATTGCATTTACAAACTCAGAATCTTTTATTTTCTTGATTTCATCTGGTGAAGTTTGATCTGTAAAGTAAAGCACCATACGTGGATCAAATTGAACCCCTTCAGGCACATGTGCCATGATGCGTTCACGATAAGCATTTGCTTCTTCAACTGTTTTAACTGGGGGAACGGTATTCGGCATACAGATCGCACGGTGAAATTGTTGTGCAAGATCAGGAACAGTTCGTTTCAGTGCAAGCCCATCACGTAAGTGAGCATGCCAATCATCAGGTTGCAGCAGAGTAATCGTATTCAAGGCAATATACTGAAAAAAATAAATCAAATGATAATCGAATTCTCCCTAAATTGATAACCACAAAAATGAATAAAGCCCATTAATCATGCAGAACTAAAACCATATTTTTTAGAATGGTTTGCTTTCGTATGTTTTGTATTCAATTTGAGCTTGGATTGAATATGAGATGCTTGAATAGTACTGAATCGTAGTCAATTCTCGTTTACAAATTAATTGTTAGACTAGGTTTTATTAATCTTAATATAAGTGTGATATATGTCTCGTATGTTTAATGAGTTCATAAAATAATATTTTGATTTAATTGAATAAATGTTAATCTATATCTATAAGCAATCATAAAATATTAATGGAAAAGGAAAGTAGCTTCCTCGTACATTATTTAAAAATATGAAATTAGAATCAGACGTAGATCAGCTTCAAATTCAAAAAGCGAAGATAGAACAGCTGCTTGAGAATCAGAAGCTCAACATTAATTCCAAGTTTGATGCGGATTTCGAAGCACAGTTTTGGAAGGATCGTGAAGATCGTCTTGTTAAGATGATTGTTAGAGCAATTCGTCCAGCGATTATCATTTTTATTATTTTTGAGCTCATCAGTTTACCGCTTAATTATTTAACCACGACACCAGAACACCGTTTTCATGACGTTGGTTTGACCATGATTTCATATTCAGCGGGATGGATCGCGTTATTTACTATCTTTGCTATGGCTAAAAGACCTGCATGGAATAAATATTATGCACAAGTTGTCGCAAGTATTATTTGCTTTGGATTAACGATTGTCCAAAGTGTTTTATTATCTACCCATGCATTATCAATGACTTGGCGTGGAACACTGATTATTGCTTTTGCAATCATGTTCGCCTATTTATGTTCTGGGCTGCGACCAAGAGTCACTTTTTTAGCATCAATCAGTGCAGGATTGTTGACTACTATTTTCTTAATATTGACCGGATTTGATTTACCAGCTTGGGTGGTTACGAATACTTTAATTTTATCGAATCTTGTAGGTTTGGCTTTAGCAACATTAACAATTTCTACTGAAAGAATTCGATTTTTACAATCGATTATTATTGATTACGATAAGCAAATTTATTCGAAATTAAATCAGCATTTTATTCTTTTAAGTCATCAAGATACTTTAACCTTATTAGGTAATCGACGTGGTTTTGAACAACAATTGAAAGCGTGTATTGATCATACCAAACTGACGAATTCGCCATTCGCCATTTTGTTCATCGATGTTGATTATTTCAAACTATATAACGATCTATATGGTCATGATCATGGTGATAATGCGTTGATTCGCGTTGCGCAAACTTTGCTTAGACACATTGATGAAGGTGATACTGCGATTCGTTATGGTGGTGAAGAATTTGTGGTTTTAATTAAAGACACAACCCGTGATGAAGCAGAAGCTATTGCAAAAGATATATTGGAAGATGTTCGCAATCAAAAAATTGAGCATAAAAACTCATCAATTGCTGATTATCTAACGGTAAGTATCGGTCTGACTTTGTATAATGGTGAGGACGATGTCACTTATCCGGAAATACTTAAATTGGCAGATCAAGCACTGTACTTGGCGAAAAATGAAGGGCGAGATCGTTATCAGGTGCTTAAGATTAATAGTACTTCAGATTTGTATCAGACATCTTAAATTCACAATTAAAAATTATTACTCTGCGCTTATGTAGCTTATGTAGCTTATGTAGCTTATGTAATAGGATAAAGTTGTTTTTTGAGCATTAACAAAATATTTTTAGTTGTTTTAACAATCAGTAATAAAAAACCGCTCAGTGAGCGGTTTTTTTGCTTTAAACAAACTTATTTGTTTTTGTCTTTCAACTGTGGAACAGCAGAACCTGTACCTACAGCCAATAAACCAGAGTTTGTATAAATACCTAGTTTTTGACGTGTATCAGTAATGTCCAAGTTACGCATGGTTAACTGACCAATACGATCCATTGGGGAGAACATCGAATCACCTTTTTCCATCGTTAAGCGTTCAGCTTCGTATGTCAGGTTTTCAGATTCAGTGTTCATGATGGTGTAATCATTACCACGACGAAGTTCTAAAGTCACCGTACCTGTCACTGCTTTCGCAACCCAACGTTGAGCAGTTTCACGAAGCATTAGCGCTTGAGAATCGAACCAACGACCTTGGTACAATAAACGACCTAAACGTAAACCGTTAATGCGGTATTGTTCGATCGTATCTTCGTTATGAATACCTGTTACAAGGCGCTCATAAGCAATATGAAGAAGCGCCATACCCGGAGCTTCGTAAATACCACGAGATTTCGCTTCAATAATCCGGTTTTCGATTTGATCCGACATACCTAGACCATGACGACCACCGATACGGTTCGCTTCAAGAATGAACTCAACTGGATCTTCAATACGACGACCGTTGATTGCAACAGGGAAGCCTTCTTCAAAAGTAATTGATACTTCTTCAGCTTTCACTTCTACATCATCTTTCCAGAATGCAACGCCCATGATTGGATCAACGATTTTGATACCAGCATCAAGATATTCAAGATCTTTCGCTTCATGCGTCGCACCCAACATGTTTGAATCTGTTGAGTATGCTTTCTCTTTTGACATTTTATAGTCAAAGCCATTGTCGATCAGGAACTGTGACATTTCTGCACGGCCACCGAGTTCGTCAATGAAAGTTTGGTCTAACCAAGGCTTATAAATTTTAAGCGCAGGGTTGGTCAATAAACCGTAACGGTAGAAACGTTCAATATCGTTTCCTTTATACGTAGAACCATCACCCCAGATATTTACATCATCTTCTTTCATTGCTGTAACAAGCATAGTACCTGTTACTGCACGACCTAATGGAGTCGTGTTGAAGTAAGGAACACCGCCAGTCGAGATGTGGAACGCGCCACATTGAATTGCAGCAATCCCTTCGAGCGCAAGCTGTAATCGGCAATCAACTAAGCGAGCTTTCACTGCGCCATACGCTTCCGCTTTTTTAGGAATCGCATCGTAGTCGTCTTCATCAGGCTGACCTAAGTTTGCTGTATAAGCATAAGGTTCTGCGCCTTTTTGTTTCATCCACAAAAGAGCAGCCGAAGTATCTAGACCACCAGAGAAGGCAATACCCACTTTTTTGCCAACTGGGACATTCTGCAAGATAGTTGCATTATCAGTCATTGTTAATCCTAATGATAGAAAATAGGTACCAAGAAAAGGTGACCTAGGAGAATACATATTTCTTTAATTGTAGCACTTTTGAATGCAGAATTTTTCTTTAAAAAGTCACTCTACTCAAAAATATTAGATCAAAGTCATGACTTTAATCGTTTCAGAAAATGTTAATTTAATAAAATAGGATGGTTCTTGAGTAGAAGAATCACTAGGAATTAGATTTAAAATGCTGAAAATACCGGGATTGATGAAATAATGATTGAAGAATTACCTCCTAAAAACAAGGTGTTGTCATGGTTGCACTATATCGTTGCGGTGGTTGTCGTTTTTGATGCGGTATATATTTTAAATTACAGCTTGGATTTATCTCAAGACAATTCGAGTTACTTGATTGGAAGTGTGGTCGGGAAGATCATTTTAGTGGCGCTACATGTAACCGCTGCCAAAACAGTGAAAAATGGTCGGACGAAAGATCGTATTTTTTCTCTATTTCTCACATTGTTTGTTTTGGCTTCATTTCCAATTGGGACAATGATGGGCATCGTGATGCTATTCTTTATATTTAAGTGGCAAGCTGAAACGACTAAATCGACAGTGGATGGTTCATAAGATTAAAAAGATTCATAACTCGTGTTTTGTGATTCGAAGCATTCAAGCGATTTCTTGATAGAGGAAATTGACTTTAGGGTCAGCAAAAAAAAATTATCAGTCATCCAATATTTAAAAAAACACGTTAATATTTTATGCAACAAGTTGCAAAGCTTATAATTAAAGGACATGCCATGACAACTCGCTATGCAAATATATTAAAACCATTAGATTTAGGCTTCACGACCCTTAAAAACCGTATCGTGATGGGTTCAATGCATACAGGCTTAGAAGACCGCTTTTATAATTATCCAAAGTTAGCCGCTTATTTTGGGGAGCGTGCAAAAGGTGGGGTGGGCTTATTGATTACAGGCGGTATTTCACCTAACCGTTCTGGATGGCTGCTTCCTGCTGGCGGAACGATGAATACTTTGGGTGATGTGGCGCCGCATCGGTTAGTCACCCACGCCGTGCATAAGCATGGCGCCAAAATTTTGATGCAGATTTTGCATGCAGGGCGTTATGGATATCAACCATTTGTTGTTTCTTCAAGTCCAATTAAGTCACCAATTTCCCCATTCAAACCTCGTCAACTATCTGAAAAGCAAATTCTAAGTACGATTGATGATTATGCAAACACGGCCAGTATTGCTAAAAAGGCGGGATATGATGGCGTTGAAATCATGGGTTCGGAAGGCTACTTACTGAATCAGTTTCTAAGTCGTCATGTCAACCAACGAACAGACCGTTGGGGTGGGGATATTGAAAATCGTATGCGCTTTGCTGTCGAAATCGTAAAAGCTATTCGAGCAAAAGTTGGTGAAAAATTTATTATTTGCTTCCGGTTGTCGATGCTTGATCTTGTTCACGACGGTAATACCATGGATGAAGTGATTGTCGTTGCTAAAGCTTTAGAAAAAGCAGGTGTAACTTTACTGAACACGGGTATTGGTTGGCATGAAGCACGTATTCCTACGATTGTGACCTCTGTACCCCGTGCGGCATTTGTTGATTATACCGCTGAAGTTAAGAAGCATGTTTCAGTTCCTGTGATTGCTTCAAACCGAATCAATATGCCAGATACCGCTGAAGAGATTTTGGCGACAGGCAAGGCTGATATGGTTCAAATGGCTCGTCCATTACTTGCTGATCCTTTTTGGGTGAATAAAGTTGCGACGAACCGTGTTGATGAAATTAATACGTGTATCGCATGTAACCAAGCCTGCTTAGACCACACCTTTAAAAATAAACGCGCAACCTGCTTGGTGAATCCGCAAGCCGCTTATGAGACTGAGCTGGTTTATCTCAAAACGAAGAAACCTAAAAAAGTCGCTGTTGTTGGTGGTGGTGTCGCTGGGATGTCTGCTGCGACTGTGGCTGCAAGTCGAGGTCATCAGGTGACATTATTTGAAGCGAGTCACGAAGTCGGTGGTCAGTTCAATTTAGCCAAAGTTGTGCCAGGGAAAGAAGAGTTTCACGAAACCATTCGTTATTTCAAAGTTCAAATTGAAAAAACAGGCGTAGAGCTTCGTTTGAATACCAAAGTGAATCGTGAGCAACTTGAACGTGAAGGCTTTGAAGAAATTATTGTTGCAACAGGTGTTATTCCTCGTGCACTAAAAATTGATGGCAGTGATGCACCACAAGTGCTGTCATATGCTGAAGTTTTACGTGGCGCACCAGTGGGTCAAAAGGTTGCTGTCATCGGTGCTGGAGGTATCGGGTTTGATGTCTCTGAGTACTTGCTTAAACCTGAAAATCAACCACAACCGCAACCGTTAGAAGATTGGAAACGTGAGTGGGGAGTAGATCCTAATCCGAACTATTTGACTGAAGGTGGTTCTGTGCCTGCACAGGTAGATCATCCTGTACGCGAAATTTATCTACTGCAACGTAAAACCACACCTTTAGGTGCTGGCTTGGGTAAAACGTCGGGTTGGGTACATAGAGCACAATTGAAAAAGCATGCAGTACGCATGCTCCGTGGTGTCCAGTATAAAGCAGTAACGGATGAAGGTTTATGGATTGAGACGGATGGTCAAGCACAACTTTTACGTGTGGATACCGTTGTTGTATGTGCAGGTCAAGAGTCTGTAAAAGACATCATGCCTAGTGAAACAGATAAAACACTGGCAAAATTCCACATTATAGGTGGAGCAAAGCTGGCTGCTGAGCTTGATGCTAAACGTGCAATCCGTGATGGCGCTGAAATTGCAGCCAAAATTTAATGCTTTTGAGTGTTTTTGCTGAAACATTATGCAGTTAGATGCTTTAGTTGAATTTTTTACTTGTCATACTACGAAAAGCTTCGTATTATGGCGCACATGGAAGCGTGGCAGAGCGGTTTAATGCACCGGTCTTGAAAACCGACGAGGGCTTATACCCCTCCGTGAGTTCGAATCTCACCGCTTCCGCCAAATTCAAAAAGCCCCAATCGAAAGATTGGGGCTTTTTTATATTTTACTTATAATAAAAAATCTTATTTTTCATATTTAATGATCTGATTTTAAAAGATTTAATTAATTTTTTTTATAAATAGAATAAGTATATCTAATATTAATGGTTCAACATTTTTTCGATCATTTTTAGACTCATACTCTTAAGCATGGATAAAATAATTTTTAACCATAAGAAACTTAATAGAAATATAAAATGTTAGGGAGGTGTATTTGAATTGGATATATATACAGAGTGTTTTACCTCAGTTTTATACTGCTACGCTCACCACACTAAAGATCTCGATCATTGCGATTATCATTTCGATCATCGTGGGCTTAGTTTGTAGCCTGATTACGATTCATCGTGTTTTTATTTTGAGTAAAATCGTTGCCATTTACATCGAGCTTTCAAGAAATACCCCACTATTAATTCAGCTTTTCTTTCTGTATTACGGCTTACCTAAAATGGGTTTAAAAATTGATGGATTTACTTGTGGAATTATCGGATTAACTTTCTTGGGTGGAAGTTATATGACTGAAGTCTTTCGTGCAGGGTTACAAGGGGTGTCAGAAGGACAGATTGATTCAGCCAAGAGCGTGGGTTTAAGCTCATTTCAGGTCTTTCGTTATGTCACTTTGCCACAAGCTTTGGCGTTCTCTATTCCTGCCATTGGCGCAAATTGTCTATTTCTGATTAAAGAAAGTTCAGTTTTAAGTGCCATTGCCATTGTTGAACTTTTATTTGTCACCAAAGACTTGATTGGTATGAATTATAAAACCACGGAAGCACTGTTTTTATTGATTTGTGCTTATCTCATTATTCTATTGCCTGTCTCGGCATTGACCCGTTATTTCGAGTATCGCAGCCGGAAGGTCAGCCATGGGACTTGATTTTCTATTTCAACCCAGCCATGTGCTCAGGCTGCTCTCTGGTTTATGGGTGACGATTCAAATTGCACTGATTTCGGTATTTCTGTCCGCCTTATTGGGCGCCGTTTTGGGTGTGATGATGACCTCAAAAAATGTGCTGATCAAAATCCTCTGTTTTATCTATTTAGAAACGATGCGCGTCATTCCGATTTTGGTTTTGCTGTTTGTTTTCTACTTTGGTTTTGCAACATGGTTGAATTGGCAATTTTCTGCATTTTGGGTCTGCATCTTTGTCTTTGTCCTCTGGGGAACCGCAGAAATGGGAGATCTCGTCAGAGCAGGGATTACTTCTATTGATCAACATCAACGTGATTCGGCTGCCGCATTAGGGTTGAGTACATTTCAAGTGCTTATTTTTGTCGTATTCCCACAAAGTTTAAAAAGAATAACACCAGGTGCGATCAACTTATTTACTCGAATGGTGAAAACCAGTTCTTTGGCGGTGTTAATTGGCGTGGTTGAAGTCTTAAAAGTGGGGCAACAAATTATTGAAAATTCGTTACTGGTTGTCTCGAACGCCTCACTTTGGATTTATGGCTTAATTTTCTGTATGTATTTTATCATTTGTTATCCCTTATCACTGTTATCGCGCCATTTAGAGAAAATTTGGGAATAGCCATGTCATTACTACAAATAAAAAATTTAAAAAAATCGTTTGGTGAATCAGAAATTTTAAAAGGAATTGATCTTGAGGTATCTAAAGGCGAAGTGATTGTTATTTTAGGACCATCAGGTTGCGGTAAAAGTACGCTATTACGATGTATTAATGGTTTGGAATCCATTCAAGAAGGACGCATCATTTTAGACAATGTGGGTGTATTAGGCAAAGATTTGCCTTGGAGCCATGTGCGTCAAGAAATCGGCATGGTATTTCAAAATTATGAGTTATTCGGTCATATGAACGTGATCGACAATATTCTATTGGGTCCGGTTCAAGCACAAAAAAGAAAACGTGCTGAAGCAGAGCAGGTTGCCGATGCATTGCTTAAACGAGTCGGTCTTTATGATCGAAAATTAGATTATCCAAGACAATTATCAGGTGGGCAGAAACAACGAATAGCCATTGTACGTTCTTTGGTGATGCAACCTAAAGTGATGCTGATGGATGAAATCACCGCAGCGCTTGATCCTGAAATGGTGCGTGAAGTTTTGGATGTGGTCTTGGGTTTGGCACAGGAAGGTATGACGATGCTGATCGTAACCCACGAAATGGGTTTTGCTCAAAAAGTGGCGGATCGAATCATTTTTATGGATCAAGGCAAAATTATTGAAGAATCCACGCCAGAAACATTTTTCAGTCAGCCCAAAACAGAACGTGCCCGATCATTTTTAAATATTTTAAGTTACTAAACAAATGAATCAGAATAAGAGGATAAAAATGAATCTAACTCAATCCATCACAACCATAAGTACATTGATTGGAGCATGTTTTCTCAGTGCATGCCAGCCAGCTCAACCGACAAAAGATCAATCAGCTTCTTCACAAATATCAACCATCGAGCAGATTAAGAAAAATGATGTGATTCGAGTTGGCGTATTTGCAGACAATCCGCCGTTTGGTTATGTCGATAGTCAAGGTAAACATCAAGGTTTTGATATCGCTTTGGCAAAACGAGTGGCACATGACTTATTGGGTGATGAGAACAAAATTCAATATGTCGTGACTGAAGTGGCTAATCGGGTTGAATTTTTAAAATCAGACAAAGTCGATATGGTGTTTGCCAGTTTTTCAGTGACGCCTGAGCGTAAGGAGGTGGTTGATTTTGCTGAACCTTATTTAAAAGCGTCACTTGGCATCACGTCTCCAAAATCCAATCCGATTACGGATATCAAACAACTGCAAAATCGAACATTAATCGTCAATAAAGGCTCGAGTTCTGACAGTTTCTTCAGCAAAAATTATCCAAAAGTTAAGTTACTTAAATTTGAACAAAATACCGATGCATTTAATGCATTAAAAGATGGTCGAGGCGATGCAATTTCCCAAGACAGTACTTATGCATTGGCTTGGGCTGCACAAAACCCTGACTTTACTGTTGGAATCCCGCAAATTGGTAATGAAGACTTTATTGCGCCTGCAGTCAAAAAAGGCAATGTTGAATTACTCAATTGGCTCAATACTGAAATAAAAGCATTAAGAGAAAGTGGTGAAGTTCAAAAAATTTATGATCAGACTTTGAAACCAATTTATGGGGATAAAGTCGATTCTAAAATTTTCCTTGAAGTTCAAACTAACTCAAAATGAGGTTGAATTTTCTATAGATGATGAAAAGAGTTTATTCAAATCATTGAAAAGAGGTATAAAAATGAATATTAAATTACATTTTAAAAAAGCATTTACAGTTTCATTATTAGGTTTAAGTAGCTTAAGTCTGATTGCATGTAATCAAAGCGCCACACCCAAAAAAGCAGAAGATGAAAACGCTCAAATTTCATCAATTGAACAAATCAAAAAAAATGGGGTGGTGCGTATCGGGGTGTTTAGTGATAAACCACCTTTTGGATATCTGGATGCGCAAGGCAAGAATCAAGGTTTTGATGTGGAAATTGCCAAACATGTGGCTAAAGACTTATTAGGTGATGAAAATAAAGTGGAATTCGTGCTGACTGAAGCCGCGAATCGTGTTGAATATTTAAAGGCCAATAAAGTCGATATTATCTTTGCAAACTTTACGGTCACGCCTGAGCGTAAAGAAGTGGTTGATTTTGCTCAGCCTTATTTGAAAGTGGCTTTGGGGGTTGTGTCCTCAAAAGATCAACCGATTACTGACATTAATCAATTAAAGGATAAAATTTTATTGGTCAATAAAGGCACAACAGCGGATTCGTTTTTCACCAAACAACATCCTGAGATCAAATTGCAAAAGTATGAGCAAAATACAGAGACCTTTGATGCATTAAAGGATAAGCGTGGTGTGGCTTTAGCGCATGATAATTTATTGGTTCTGGCTTGGGCGAAAGAGAATCCTGATTACACAGTAGGGATCGCCCATTTAGGTGAGCAAGACTTCATTGCACCTGCGGTTAAAAAAGGCAACACCGAATTGTTGGATTGGCTAAATAAAGATTTAGAAAAACTTTCAAAGGAAGGTGTGATCCAACAAGCCTATGAAAAAACACTGAAACCTGTTTATGGAAATGGGATTTCTCAGAAAGATTTGTTGGTTGAATAATGGGTTCATTGCATCGATTGAACCGTCTTATGACGGTTTTTTATTTGCTGAGTGTTCATATCACAAGGCTCGACATAGTCAGCTTAAGGTCAAAGCGCTATCATAGGGTGAATTGGCATTTGGGTTGAATTATGAAAATTGTTGCAGATGAAAATCTAGCATTTACCGACTACTTCTTTTCTGAATTTGGACAGATTGAGCACAGAGCGGGGCGGACACTGACACACACAGATGTGAAAGATGCAGAAGCACTTTTGGTTCGCTCAGTGACTCAAGTTAATGAAGCACTGATTCAAAATACGCCGATTCAATTTGTAGGGAGTGCAACGATTGGCAAGGATCATCTTGATATTCAAGCTTTAGATCAGCATCAAATTGCATGGTCAAACGCAGCAGGCTGTAATGCTCAAGCGGTTGCAGAATATGTCATCACTGCCTTACTAAAATTACGTCCTGAACTGATTGATGCCAATGAAAGCTTCACGCTCGGTATTGTAGGTTTAGGTAACGTCGGTTCGCGTTTAGCGTACATGGCAGGCTTGTTGGGTTGGAATGTGATTGGGACAGATCCATTTGTAGAGCGTGAAGATACCAGACAGGTGGATTTAGAACGATTACTTCAGCAAGCTGATGCGATTTCTATTCACGTTCCTTTAACAAAATCAGGTGAACATCCAACCTATCATTTAATCAATACAGAGGCTTTATCGAAAATGAAGCCTGAAGCGATTTTGATTAACTCTGCACGTGGTCCTGTGGTTGAAGAATCAGCTTTAATCTCAGATATTCAAAACACAACACGTCAAGTCGTTCTAGATGTCTTTGAACATGAACCAGAAATTTCAGAAGAATTATTGAATCTTATTAGCATAGTGACACCGCATATTGCAGGTTATAGCTTAGAAGGTAAAGCACGCGGGACACAGCTGATTTATGAGGCATTTTGTAGAACATTTAATCACGACATCAATAAGCGGTTCGACACACAATTGCCTGAATGTGAAGCGTTCTTTCAAGGGCAAGATTTGAAAGTTGTCTTAAAAGAAAAGTTATCAGAAATCTATGATATAGAGCGCGATGATCGAAACTTAAGAGCATGCTTAAAAGATGGAAAGGTGGATCAGAAAGCCTTTGATCATTTACGCAAAACCTATCCATTACGCCGCGAATGGGCTGCTTATGGAGGACCGAAAGCGTGAATCACTTGGATCAAATTCAGTATCAACCGACATGCGATTTAAAAGCCATTCAAGCTCGTGCCAAAATGTATGCTCAACTTCGTCAGTTTTTTGCTGAACGTGATGTGATGGAAGTAGAAACGCCAGTTTTGTCGCAAGCAGGAGTGACCGATGTGCATTTAGCATCAGTTCAAGCTTTACGTCATATCGGGGGCCGAAAACAAACGCATTATTTGCAAACTTCTCCTGAATTTCCAATGAAGCGATTACTCGCGAGTGGGAGCGGAGCAATTTATCAAATCTGTAAAGTCTTCCGTGATGATGAACATGGACGTAAACACAACAGTGAATTTACCATGTTGGAATGGTACCGTCCTTCATTCACCCTTAAGGATTTGATGTTTGAAGTCAGTGACTTACTTAATGTAACTTTGGGGCATTGCTTCGGTGAAATTCGTCCGACAGTGCTCAGTTATAAACATGCATTTATGGATCGCTTGGATATCAATCCTTTGCAGGCATCTTTGAAGGATTTAAAAGACGCGTGCCATCGAGTCGGGTTAACCCTTGATTTGGGTGATGATCGATTAGGCTATATGGATCTGTTGTTTTCACATATGGTTGAACCCAGTCTTGGATTTGATACAGCAGTATTTTTGACGGATTTTCCACCTGAAATGGCATCACTTGCAAAAACGAGAACTGATGAAGAGGGTGAGTTGGTCGCAGCGCGGTTTGAACTTTATATCGAGGGTCTAGAACTCGCCAATGCCTATGATGAACTGATCGATGCAGATGTGCTACGTTCACGCTTTGAAGCTGATAATGCAGCGCGTGAAAAGCTTGGCTTGCATGTCATGCCACTCGATGAATATTTGTTGGCAGCATTGCCGAATATGCCTGAATGTTCAGGAATTGCTTTAGGTGTTGATCGTTTATTGATGGTTGCGACTGAGAACATGAAGTTGGAGCAAGTGCTAACTTTCCCTGCTGAACGATCTTAAATCAATGTTTAAATACATCCTGAATACATCGTTAACGTTGTATTCAGGTTATGATGCTGATCTATATCATCAGATCATGATTTAAAAAATAATAATAAAAGGTAGCTTATGGATGTTCGATTAAGACAATTGGCGATATATCGTTCACTGTATTGCTCTCAACGATCAAAGTGCTCCAATCCATTCCCTAAATCTGATTCTATTCTACAAGGAACACGTGCAACCTTGGATATTATTCAACATTTGGGATATGTTCAGATTGATACCATTTCAGTGGTTGAGCGTGCACATCATCACGTACTTTGGAGTCGTGTAGATGATTACCAACAAGATCATTTAAATACATTGCTCGAAAATAAACAGATCTTTGAGTATTGGTTTCACGCAGCTTCATATATGCCTATGTGCGACTACCGTTATGCACTTCGACAAATGAATGCCGTGAGACGAGGGGACAGTAAGTATTTTAATCGTGGTGATCAACATCTCATGCGAGAAATTTTAGCGAGAGTAAAATCAGAAGGGGAGATCAGGTCGCGCGATTTTATCGACAAAAATCAAAATTCTAGTCAAACGTGGTGGAGCTCAGGAATTGTAAGAAACTCTATTGAGCAACTCTATATGCAAGGCGACCTGATGGTATGTCAGCGTTCAGGTGTAGAAAAAGTCTATGCATTGACAGAGGATTATCTGAGTTCGAGCGTCGATTTGACAGAGCCTTCAATAGCTGAATATGCACGTTACTTATACGAGACAGTTAAAAGGTCACAAGGCGTTTTTACATGGAAACAGTTGATTCATTTAAAGACCGGCGCTGAGCTTAAAAAAGCAATGCAAAGCATCATCGATGAGCAACTGGATGCAAAAGTGATTCAACAGATGCGTTTAGCTTCAGGTGAATTGGTGTATGTGGATGCGGAAGGAATTGAACAGATCCCTAATATTGAAAGCGTGGTGAAAATCCTTTCTCCTTTTGATAATTTGGTGATTCATCGTGATCGCTTAATGGCATTATTTAATTTTAACTATCGTTTAGAATGCTATGTTAAACCTGAAAAACGTCAATACGGTTACTTCAGTTTGCCTATTCTTTATGGAACAGATTTCGTTGCAAAAATAGACTGTAAGGCGCATCGTGCAGAAGGTATTTTAGAAATTGTTAATTTTCATGTGCAAGAAGTGATTCACAATAAAGCTAATTTTGTTGAGTTACTGACGGTGGAGCTTAAACAATTTGCAAAGTTTAATCATTGTCAGCTCGATCCTCATTTTTATCAAAAGTTAAAACTATAAAATTTCGGTGTAAATATTCTTATGTCTTTTACGGTCTTTTTCTCATTTGTACTTTATTCATTTGTCACGTCAATCACTCCTGGTCCTAACAATATTATGCTCGCTGCATCTGGAGTGAATTTTGGCTTTAAGCGGTCGGTTCCTCATATTTTAGGCATTGGTTGTGGCTTTGGTTTTATGGTTGCAGTTGTAGGTCTGGGCATAGGTTCATTCATCAGTTCAAACGTCATACTCTATGAGTGCTTGAAAATTATCGGGATCATATATCTACTTTATTTGGCTTCTAAGATTTATGGTTCAGGTGGGATGGATACAGATGCCAAGCAGTCTAAACCGTTGACTTTTATACAGGCTGCCATGTTTCAGTGGGTAAATCCAAAAGCTTGGGTGATGGCTTTGGGCGCAGTAACAACCTATCTGGCGGCTGATAGCGCAGCGTATTGGTATTTAATACTGGGTTTGACGTATGGTCTGGTAGGTATACCGAGTACAGGTGTGTGGGCACTCATCGGTGAAAAATTACAAAATGTGATCCATGATGCCAAACGTTTAAAATTATTTAATACCACGATGGCACTTTTATTGGTCGCATCTGTACTGAAGCCGATCTGGGATTCGGCATTTTTTATAATTGGGTTAGTGATGAAATAAATATAGAGATTCCCTCTTGTTCATGAGCAAGAGAGAATTTTGTGTTAAGCACTAAACTTCAGGATCAAACGTTTCAAGCATTCAATTGTGCGTGATGAAGCTTAAGATCAGCTAAAGCTTCAATCCGTTTTTGAATCAGCATTTCACCAATATCAGGTCCTTTGATATCTGCTGGCAAATCAGATGCTTTAATGGTGCGAACCAATTGCATGGCTTCCAAAATGTAACGACCTTGTGGATAATCTCGATCTTCAAGACCTAAACGACCTTTTGCATCACATTCACAGGCTTGTATAAAAGCTTCAACGCGCTCAGGTCGTCGAAGGACATCTAAACGTTGAAGTAACCGCCATAAAGTGCCTGCTTTTAAAGTAAATGCTTGATGGCTTTTTAAATGTTCCTTACATACAGCAATCGCAAGTTGTTTGGTATTGGTCGGGACTTTGAGACGATCACAAATGTCATTCACAGGTGCTACGCCACGTTCTTCATGCATAATATGACGTGGTAATTGATCTTTAGGGGTAAGGGCTTTGCCTAAGTCATGCACCAAAACGGCAAATCGAACATCTAAGGAATAATTCGCAAGACAAGCCTGTTGTAAAGACATGAGAGTATGAATCCCACAATCAATTTCAGGATGATATTCAGGGCGTTGTGGAATACCGAACAGTGCATCAATTTCAGGAAATAACACTTTTAAAGCACCGCACTGACGTAATGTTTCAAAATAAACATCTGCATCACGTTCCATTAACGCTCTTGATGTCTCTTTCCAAACACGTTCAGGCGTCAATGCTTTTAACTCACCAGAATCTGCGAGTTGTTGCATCAAGGCTAAGGTTTCTTCTGCGACGGTAAAGCCATACTGATGATAACGAGCAGCGAATCGAGCCACACGGAGTACACGCAGAGGATCTTCTGCAAAAGCATCGGAAACATGACGTAAAATTTTATGGTTTAAATCGTCATGCCCATGATAAGGATCATAGATTTTTCCATCATCATCCATCGCGATGGCATTGATGGTCAAGTCACGACGGATCAAATCATCTTCAAGCGTAACGCTGATATCCGTATAAAACTCAAAACCATGATACCCATGACCTGATTTACGTTCAGTACGGGCTAACGCATATTCATCTTTGGTTTCTGGATGTAAAAAAACAGGGAAATCCTTCCCCACAGGCTGGTAACCTTGAGCTAAAAGTTGTTCTGGCGTTGCACCAACAACAACATAATCCTTTTCGTGATAGGGGTGTCCGAGCAACTGATCTCTGACAGCACCACCTACTAAATAAACTTGCATGAAAAAACCTCTATTCTTCAAGCAATCATGCTACAGAATAGAGGTTTTCTCAAGTCACATCATGTGACTTCGATAATAAATAGCCTCAACTTTGGTGGAAGCTATAATCTGATTTTAAATCAAAGTGCTGCATTCTCAGCTTCTTGAATTTCTGCCACAGTCAAAGCCGTCATATTGACTACACGACGAGTCGTTGCTGTTGGTGTCAAGATATGCGCAGGTTTGGCAGCACCGAGTAAAATAGGACCGATGGTCACATTGTTACCTGAAGTCGCTTTCAACAAGTTAAATGAAATGTTCGCTGCATCCAAGTTAGGCATAATCAACAGATTCGCCGAACCTTTAAAGCGAGAGTTTGGGAATGCAAAATGACGAATATTTTCATCAAGTGCTGCATCACCGTGCATTTCACCTTCCACTTCAAGCTCAGGCGCAATTTCACTTAAGAGATCAAATACTTTACGCATTTTTTGAGCGCTTACATCATCTTGATCCGAACCGAAACTGGAATGAGAAAGAAGCGCAACGCGAGGTGTGATACCAAAACGACGTACTTCTTCAGCCGCTAAAATCGTCATCTCGGCCAATTGTTCCGCCGTTGGATTACGGTTGATATACGTATCTGCAATAAACAGGTTACGATCTTCAAGCATCAAAGCATTCAGCGTAAAGAATGTGTTACGACCCTCTTGAAGCCCGATGATGTTACTCACGAAATCCAAATGGATGTCATAGCTTGAATAAGTACCACACAACATACCATCTGCTAAACCATGTTTAACCAACATTGCTGCGATCAAGGTAGAACGACGACGAGTTTCACGCTGTGCATATTCAGGCGTTACACCTTTACGCTGCATAATGCTGTAGTAATCATCCGCAAATTTTTCGTAATCAGGATTTTTCTCTTGATCGACGATGGTGATATTTACACCATGCTCAAGACGTAAACCGAGTTTCTTAATATTTGCTTCAATGACCGCTGTACGACCCACCAGAATTGGGAAAGCTAAGCCTTCGTCTACCGCGATTTGAACCGCACGTAGAACACGTAAGTCTTCACCTTCAGCATATGCAATACGCTTAGGATCAGATTTTGCTTGAGCAAAAATAGGTTTCATCATAAATGCTGAGTTATAAACAAACTCAGACAAGCGCTGACGATAGTGTGAGAAATCTTGAATTGGGCGAGTGGCTACACCTGAATCCATTGCAGCTTGTGCAATTGCAGGTGCAATTTCAAGAATTAAGCGTTGGTCAAGTGGACGTGGAATTAAGTAATCACGACCAAAAGATGCAGATTTTTCACCATAAGATGCAGCATCTGCTTCAACGTGCGCCATACGAGCAATCGCATGAACACAAGCAATTTTCATTTCTTCATTAATCGTCGTTGCACCAACATCAAGCGCACCACGGAAAATGTATGGGAAACAAAGTGCATTGTTCACTTGGTTCGGATAGTCAGAACGACCTGTCGCCATGATCACGTCATCACGTACTTCATGTGCGTGTTCAGGTAGAATTTCTGGATCTGGGTTGGCCAACGCAAAGATAATTGGATCTTTCGCCATCACTTTAACCATCTCTTTGGTTAAAATGCCTGCAGCTGAAAGACCCAAGAACATATCAGCATCAGCAATCACATCTGCAATTTGAGAGCCTTCAATGTCTTGCACATAAGCTTTCTTAGATTCATCTAATCCTTCACGCTTTGTTGTAAGCAAACCACGTGAGTCAGCAACGACGATATTTTCCTTCTTCGCACCAAGGGCACAAAGCAAGTTTAGGCAAGACAGGGCAGCAGCGCCGGCACCTGAAGCAACAATCTTGATTTCATCAATTTTCTTGCCGTTTAACTGTAAAGCGTTCAGCAATGCTGAACCCACAATGATCGAAGTACCATGTTGATCATCGTGGAACACAGGAATGTTCATGCGCTCACGAAGCTTTTGCTCAATGTAGAAGCATTCTGGTGCCTTGATATCTTCAAGGTTAATACCACCAAACGTTGGTTCTAATGCAGCAATGATATCAACAATCTTATCTGGATTGTTTTCGTCAATTTCGATATCGAATACATCAACACCTGCGAACTTCTTAAACAGTACGCCTTTACCTTCCATCACAGGTTTTGAAGCTAAAGGACCAATATTTCCTAAGCCAAGTACCGCAGTACCATTGGTGATCACAGCAACCAAATTACCACGTGCAGTATAAAGCGCAGCCTTTGATGGATCTTTTTCAATTTCTAAACATGGAGCTGCTACACCTGGAGAGTAAGCTAACGCTAAATCATGTTGGTTAATAAGTTGTTTGCTTGGTGTGACACTAATTTTTCCTGGAGTGGGAAATTCGTGATAATAAAGTGCTTGCTCTTTTAAAGATTGATCGTCCATCTGAATCCCAGTTTTTACAGTATCCCAGCGTTGCTGGTTTTTTGATTATTTCACTTTGAATATACCACTAGTTCCACATTGATCCCAGTTAAAAAGTCGATAATTTACACAGCTTAAGACTATGGTTCTAGGAAAAACATTCTTACTGGATCAGTTTTTCTCGAATGAGGAATTCTGTACAATCTTCAGCATTTAAAGGGCGTGAGAAGTAATAGCCTTGGAAATAATCACAACCTTGTTGCTTTAAGTATATAATTTGCTCTAAATTTTCGACACCTTCAGCCACAAGTTTCATCCCCATTGCTTTACCCATGGCAATAATTGCATTCACAATGGCATTATCTTTAGTCGAACCAATTTTAGTGATAAATGCACGGTCAATCTTAAGCGTGTCAATGGGGTAAGCCGCCAGATAAGCCAATGATGAATACCCTGTGCCAAAATCATCTAAAGCAATTTTGATATTTCGATCTTTAATTTGTTGTAATAAGTCAACCACAGATTCTGACTTATCTAAAAGTGAGGATTCGGTCAGTTCAAGTTCAATGAATTGAGGGTCAAGCTCATAGCGAGTAAGGGCTTCATCAATTTGATTGAGGAGTAATCCACGATGAATTTGTTGCGCAACAATATTAATAGAAATTCGTATATTGCTGAGACCTTGAGCTTGCCATTGTTTGATTTGTCTACATGTTTCAAAAAAAACGAACTCACCAATCTCAGAGATCATGCTGGTTTCTTCTGCGATCCCTAAGAAGCGATCAGGCATGATCATGCCATGTTTAGGATGATTCCAGCGAATCAATGCTTCGAAGCCAATCGTTTTCATGGTCTCGCTATCGACTTTTGCTTGATAATAGATTTGAAATTGATTGTTCTTGACTGCATTTTTCATATCGATTTCAAGTTGTAAGTCGCTACCTTGGATGGTATCTGATTTGTTTTTATAATAATAAGCTGTATTTCCACCGAGCTTTTTGGCTTTCAAAAGCGCAATTTCTGCGTGACTGTTTAGACTACCAATTTGACGACCATGATCAGGATAGATCGCCACCCCTAAAGATACCGTAACTGCATGTTCTTCATCATAAATTTTAAATGGTCGACTACACACTGCGATGATTTCATCAATCTTTTGTTGAATCGTGAAATGTGTATTGCTTAAATTATAGATAATTGCAAAATCATCATTGTTCAGATAGGCGATCAGCACCGCATCTGGGCAGGTATTTTTAAGTCTTTTAGATATTCTTTTTAATAACTCATCGCCAGCTTGATGAGTAAGAAACTCATTAAAGTTTCTAAATCGGTCAACATTTAATCTTAAAATAGCAAAATGATTCAAAGGTTTGGTTTTGTTAATAAGGTACTGATGCATTTGAAGATTAAAATAAACGCGGTTAGGCAAATCTGTTAATAGATCGTAGTTCTCTAAATAGGCCAGTCTTTCTTCATGCTGTCGACGTTCTGTTAAATCTGTAACCGCGCCAACATAGTTGATAATTCTGTTTTTATCGTCATATACGGCATTAATATGTAGCCATACGGTCAGTGATTTTCCAGAAATAAACTCATCATTGACTTCAGCATTGAAATATCCTGTATTCAACACTTTTTGAGAAATTTCAGCGTGTATTTTACTGATCTCAAAGTGAGTATTAATCGTGATATCAAACATATGTTTTGCAATGATTTGCTCACGTGGAATATTGACTAATTCACAGAAATAGGGGTTCGCATCCAAGAAACATAGATTGGTATCTAAAACGAAAATCCCTTGAGCCGCTTGATTAAATACAATGGATGCCAGTTTCAATTGATCTTGGTCGATTTTTTCTTGTTCGATATCCTGATGAATCCCAACCATTCTCAAAGGTAAACGCGTTTGTGGATCACGTGCAATGACTTTACCGATATCTTTAATCCAACGCCATTTTCGATTATGAAAGACCCGATAGTTGGCTTCAAAACGATCAGAATACCCTCTGAGGTGGCGTCTCATCAGTCGGTTGTAAATAGGTTTGTCATCGGGGTGAATCAATACATCGATTTGATCTTTATTATCGTATTGGATCACTTTAACTTCTGACTTTTTGCCAGACAGTTCGATGGTTCTTTTATCAATATTCCATAACCAAGAGTGTATGCCTGCGGTTTCATGAGCAAAATCTAAGTTGGCTTGATGATTCTGTAAGCTTTCATTGATGCGGTTAATATCATAAGTACGTTCTTTCACTTTTTGCTCAAGTAATTGATTGCTGAGCTGCAACTCGTTTTCTATATTTTTGGATTTAGAGATTTCTTGCTGAAGCTGTTTTTGGAGGACTTCGGATTCATTCAAATGAATTTTCGATTGCTTTAAATACAGTTGATTGTGAGTATTAAGTCGATTTAAATGACGATGAATTTTATGGGTTAAAACAGCACTGACCAGAACAACCGCAGACCATGAGTAGAAAATAAAATTATAAACATCGGGAACATTGTCATGAAAAAATGTTTTGGCAAGTAATACCGGCACTGTAGTGGGTATAAACATAAATAAAAAGTAACGTAATCTTTGTGTGAGATAAACGATACCGATAATGTAAATACTTGAGGTCATCAGGCTTGAAAGTAGAATGTGTACGCCTGTAATTTGACTGTTTTCCACGATCAGGAAATGGTTGATGATCAGTACACCAATACCGAGGCTAGTCCCACTGATGAGACAGACCAATTGGCACCATGCATCTAAATTAAATAAACTAATTTTTTTGGAATCGATCAACTGCTGGGTAATAAACCAAGCAGCAATATTAATTGAACTATTTATAAAGAACCAAATATTGTAATTGGCAGATTGATAGTTGAAAAATTGATGATAAGTAACAATGTTATAAAAAGTAGTAAATACCACCCATACGAGAAAAAATCGTAAATGATATGCCGCTGTTTTGATTTGTGATTCAGTAACACCTTTAGAAAGATGTTCATCCTGAACGTCATACATAATGGGGAGTTACCTTTTCATTATTTCATTTTGATTATTAGAATATATAATTCTTAGGATTATTTAATTCAGTTAAAAATATTGGCTGATGACATAGTTGAAGTTACTGTTAATTGTTGCAAAAATCAACAAAAACGTAATGTAATTAACATATTTTTTTTATTCATGATTTAAATTCTATAGTTCAAAATAGAAAGTGCAACAACAGGCGCTGTCTCTGTTCTCAGAACACGCTCTCCAATACACCAATTGATAAAACCTTTCTGATTTGAAGCAATAATTTCTTCTTCGCTCAAGCCACCTTCAGGACCAATGAGTAAAGCGATATCTGAAGTGGCATCTGTTAATACATCGACTTCATCTTTGTTCGGTGCAAGCACCAACTTTGTCGTAGGTAGTACTGATTCAAGCCATTTTTCAAGTGAAATAGGCGCTAAAATTTTTGGCACAATATTGAGACCGCATTGTTCGCAGGCTGCTATGGCAATACCTTGCCAATGATCAATTTTCTTTTGATCGCGATCATATTTAAGTCGCATTTCACAACGATCAGATGTGAGTAGTTGAATTTGGGAGACACCCAGTTCAACCGCTTTTTGAATGGCATAATCCATCCGATCGCCTTTACTCATCACCTGACCCAGTAAGGCCTGAAACTTGGGTGTGCGATTGGCAGGATTAAATGCTGAAATGAAAACTGACGCAGATTTTTTTGCAACATCAACCAATTCAACCTCGTACTCGCCACCTTGTCCGTTAAACAAAGTGGCTTTTTCACCATTTTGAGCACGTAAAACTTTAACCCAATGATGAAATACAGTTTCAGTCAGTTCAACGGTGGTATCTACTGCTAAATCAGTTTCAATATAAAAACGTGGCATTAAAGTTTTACTCTCAAAATAAAGAACGGTTACTTAAGCAAGACCAAGGTCGTGAACAAGTTGGCGTGTAGGATCAGTGGTATTCATGGTGTAGAAGTGCAAACTTGGCGCACCACCTGCAATCAGACGTTCGCAAAGTTTAACAATCACTTCATGACCAAAAGCTTTGATCGAAGCGGTGTCATCACCATAAGTTGCGAGTTGCTTGCGAATCCAACGTGGCACTTCAGCACCTGTACCATCCGCAAAACGAATCAAATTGCTGGCATTGGTGATTGGCATGATGCCCGGCGCAACAGGAATATTGACCCCTTCTTTTTGGATGCGTTCTATAAAGTAGAAGTATGCATCTGGATTAAAGAAGAATTGAGTCAAAGCTGCATTTGCACCTGCATGGGCTTTTTCACAAAAACGTTGAATGTCTTTGTCAAAACTGTCTGCTTGGGGATGCATTTCAGGATATGCCGCCACTTCAATATGAAAATGATCGCCTGAATGTTCACGGATAAAGCGAACCAAGTCTTGTGCATAAGGCAATTCGCCTAAACCCACTTGACCTGAAGGTAAGTCACCACGAAGCGCAACAATTCGATCAATCCCTTGAGATTTATATAAATCTAAAAGTTCAGCAATACGTTGTTTGCTGTCACCAATACAAGACAGGTGAGGGGCAACAGGTGTGCCTTTGCCATTGAAATCATTCAAAGTGGAGAGCGTACGTTCACGGGTTGACCCCCCTGCACCATAGGTCACAGAGAAAAACTCTGGATTAAGCAGTTGTAGTTCTTTGTGAACCGTAATGAGTTTTTCCGCACCGGCATCAGTTTTGGTTGGGAAAAACTCAAAAGAAATTGGAATCTGTTTTGACATGTTCAAATCCTATTTTTATAAATACTGATTCATATTTTCACCTCTCCTAAATCCTCTCCTGAAAGGAGAGTACTTAGCCTCGAAAATATTCATGTTGTAATGAATATTCCCTCTCCTGAACATGCTTTAACATTGCTTTAAAGTTCAGTGCAAGAGAGGGTTAGGGAGAGGGATTAAAAACTTAGTATTTATAAGTCTCAGATTTAAATGGACCTTCAACAGCAACACCTAAGTAGTCTGCTTGTTCTTGAGTCAATTGAGTCAGAACACCACCAAAACCTGCAACCATTGCAGCGGCAACTTCTTCATCTAATTTCTTCGGAATCAGTTCTACACGGATTTTTGCAGCTTTTTCAGCTTCTGGAAGATCAGCAAATTTCTCAGCGAATAAATGCATTTGACCTAAGACTTGGTTGGCAAATGAACCATCCATAATGCGTGATGGGTGACCTGTTGCATTACCAAGATTCACTAAACGACCTTCAGAAAGAAGGATCAGATAGTTATTTTCATCTTCTGAACGATACACTTGGTGAACTTGTGGCTTCACTTCAACCCACTTGTAACCACGTAAGTAGTTGGTGTCGATTTCAGTGTCGAAGTGACCGATGTTACATACAACAGCGCCTGCTTTGAGTGAATCAAGCATTGCTGAGTCACATACGTGGTAGTTACCTGTGGTCGTCACGATGAGGTCAGTATTTTGAAGAAGATCAACGTTTACGTCTTCTTTTTTACCTGTTTGTACGCCATTTTTGTATGGAGATACAACTTCATAACCGTCCATGCATGCTTGCATCGCACAGATTGGATCTACTTCAGTCACACGGACAATCATGCCTTCTTGACGAAGTGATTGCGCAGAACCTTTACCCACATCACCGTAACCAATCACAAGCGCACGACGGCCAGATAAAAGCATATCTGTACCACGTTTGATGGCATCGTTAAGTGAGTGGCGGCAACCGTATTTGTTGTCGTTTTTAGATTTAGTCACAGAATCATTTACGTTGATTGCAGGCACTTTTAACGTACCATCACGTAACATTTCATATAGACGTTGAACACCTGTGGTGGTTTCTTCAGTTACACCGTGAATTTTAGCAATCACTTCTGGGTATTTTTCATGAACAAGTAGCGTTAAGTCACCACCATCATCCAAAATCATGTTGGCATCCCAAGGCGTGCCATTGACATTGATTTGTTGTTCCAGGCACCACATGTATTCTTCTTCAGTTTCGCCTTTCCAAGCAAAAACAGGAATACCCGCAGCAGCAATCGCAGCAGCAGCATGGTCTTGAGTTGAGAAAATGTTACAAGAGGTCCAGCGAACTTCTGCGCCCAATTCAACCAAAGTTTCAATGAGAACTGCAGTTTGAATGGTCATGTGGATACAGCCGAGGATTTTCGCGCCTGCAAGTGGTTTAGCCGCAGCATAACGCTTGCGAAGACCCATAAGAGCTGGCATTTCAGCTTCTGCAAGTTTGATTTCTTTACGGCCGTAATCAGCAAGTGAAATATCGGCAACTTTATAATCTTTAAATGAAGCATTAACCGCGTTCATCAGGATCTCCTCGTTATTAGATGTGTAATAACAGTAAAAAATGGATTGGATCGTTATGTTCGCGGATGCCGTTTTTGGTTCAAAAGAATGTTTGGACCGATGGTCGAGCCTAGCGAGTTTACATGACAATTTTTTAAAATCAGACTGTAAACACGTCGCAGCACCCCTCGACTGAGGCATAGTTTACAATGAGTTTATTTTATTTCAATGTGAATTTTATGAATTCATGTCTAAAGCAATTGAAATTAAGCTCAATTAAAGAACGAAGCTGATTTCGACTGTGTAAGTGATGATCAAAAGAGTTTAAAAAGGGTGTACTGAGCTAAAAATAAACCAAGCCCAAAATTGAAGTGAGCGATCAAACTATTTTTTATACTTTGTGTTGGTCGTGGCGTTTTAGATGCAAAAAAACCAAACCCTAGAATGGGTTGCATGATGATCAAAGGAATTAAAGTCGTGAATAAACCAAATAGAATAGATGAAATAAAAATATTGGGTTGTTCATTGAAGATAGGAGTTTGGAGGTAAATGAAACTCAGACTCACACCAATCGCGTAATGAAGTAGCCAACCCACGATCATTTCGTATTTAACCACAGGGCTTGAAGTTATATTGTTGTATAAGAATTTAAAATTTTTAAGTGATAAAGTCCATCTCCCTATGAGAGCATAATTGAATGATTTCGATTGAAAAAAATGGAATCTAAGCAATGCCAATAAGTCCATGATGAGCGTAGAAAGTAGACCTAGAATTATACTGTGTATAAAGATATTCATTAAATATTTGACTCTTTATGGTTTGAATTATGCTAGTTTGAAACTTAAAGTTAACTTCAAGTCAAGGTGTCTTTGTGGAAATTGATATCGGAGATTTATCTCATCAAACTGAAATTTCAACGGCAACGATAAGGTTCTATGAATCTAAGGGATTGATAAAATCTATAGGGCGTAAAGGGCTAAGACGTCAATATCCAACATATACGCTTCAAACGCTTGCACTTGTAAAAATATTGCAAAACGGAGGAATGTCTCTGAATGAAATTAAAGAACTCACAATTCATGATGCTAAAATTAAAATTGCTCGTGCGATTATTCCTGATGTAAAAATAGTGATTAGAAACAAAATAGAGGCTTTGAATAATTTATCGGTTATCTTGAGTCACATTGAAAAGTGTCCTTATCAAGATCATTTGAGTTGTCCAGACTTTTTAAAATTATTAGCTGCTCCACAACAGTAATATTGAGATTAGATTATTTGCAGAATGATTCACTAATATTTTGTAAAATATTAATAAATTTTAAATATTTAACTTAGAACGATTGAATAAAATATGTATAGAAAAATAATAATATTGGGCTTATCGCTATTACCAGTTCAAATGCTCATGGCGAGAACTAGAGGTGATGTTGGACCTCAAGGTTTAGCGATGCTTATTGTGGTGGTGATTGGTGCAATTGCGATTTGTGTTTTATCGAATCGCTTAAACAAATTTACACAGGGTATGCATTGGTTTTTAAAATTATGGTCAATGCTCGCTGCAATAATTTTTACCATATTGATTCTATGGGGTGTTATCGCGATTTTAATTCCTGTTTTTGAATATATCCCTGAAAAATGGTTTATGTTGTTTGAATAATTGAGTTTACTTGTAAATTAAAACTAGAAAAAGATAGAAATATGATGAAAAAATCAATGGTGTTTTGTGGATTATCTATGCTGTCAGTACTGTCCATTGCGAATGACAGTACAGGCTTTGTTGCAACAGGTGGTATTCAATATTTAAAAAATAAAGATATTCAAATGTACAGTGAAGATCTATTTGTTAGCAAAAAACAGATTAAAGTTGATTACCAATTTAAAAATTTAACGAATAAAGATATTACCGAAATGATTCTGTTTCCGTTACCAAAAGTTGATAACTTTTTTGAAGCCGATTTTGCTGATACAGCACAATTATTAAAAACGTTTAAAGTGACTGTGAATGGACACAAGATTCAGCCCAAAATTCATGTACGGACATTTATCCAAAAAGATGAAAACTCAAAAGCGATAGATACTACAGAGTTATTCAAACAGTGTGGTTTTTCTGAGTCTGAAATGCTTAATCCATGGAATCGAAAAAGTTACGAATATTCTAATTTTGAAGATAAATTAAGGTCTTGCAAAGTTCCTCAATTACAAAAGCTACTTAATGAATATAAAGATGATGTTATCCCGTGGTCATCACAAGTCATCTATAGTTGGCAACAGACGTTTAAAGCGAATTCAATGACCAAAGTGCAACATCAATATTCCCCTTTGGTCGGAGGTTCTGTTGCATTTTCAACTGAATATGAGGGTAAAGAATATTGTATGGATCCGAGTTTTAAGGCAGGTTTGAAAAAAGCTCAATCCGAAAATGCACCTTATTCCGCGTTGGGCTATATTTTAAAAACAGGTGCGAATTGGGCGAAAGAGATTCAAAATTTTAAATTGACGATCGAACGAGACGCGAATGAGTTGGTCTCATTTTGTTGGGCAGGAAAAGTGAAGAAAGTTAGTCCAACACGGTTTCAAATGGTAGAGAAAAATTTTAAACCAAAGCAAGATTTGAATATTATTTTTGTGAAAAAGAGATAAGCATGAAAAAGCCCTTTTAAAAGGGCTTTCCTAATTTATTGATCTTTATGATGCTCTTCAGCTTTCTTCGTCCAATAATCTGCTTGCTCTTCGTTCGCTTCTACACCCATCCCATTTTCATAGATGAATGCTAAATCACGCATCGCTTGAACATCACCAAGCTCAGCTGCTTGTTTGACTAAAGCGACAGATTTCGCTTCATCTTTTTCAATCACATCACCTCGACGGTAATAGCCTGCAAGCTCTAAAGTCGCAGCAGCGTGTTTTTGGATATTAGCTTTAGATAACCAGTAATAGGCTAACTCAAAGTGAGCTTTAGATTCTTCAGGGTCTTCTTCTCGAAGTTCCTTGGCATAAACGGTATAGCCTTCACCTAACCAATACATCGCTTCAACTTGACCATTTTCAGCAGCTTTGAGCGCCCATTCCTCAGCTAAAGTAATGTCATCATCATGCTCACTTTGCATATATAAATCAGCAAGCTCAAACTGAGCTTCCGCATTTCCAGCAAGTGCACGATTTGCAAGTTCAGTTGGGACAGTAATACGTTTAGGCATAAAAATTCCAAAGCCACTTCATAAAGCAGACGATTAAAAATAAAAAAAGCCAATATATAAATTAGCCTGTTCATTATAGCTTAGATTAAGGATTCATAATGTTGAAAAAACAAACCAAACAATTCATTTGGATGATGAGGAAACCTTGCAAAGTTCTCTGATTTCTTAAAATCATGTCAAATGATGAAAGGATTAAGACTTAAAAAATGGCTTATGAAATCTTATACATATTAGTTGGGTGTGATGACTTAGAGTCTTGTCAAATAACGATATGAAATACGAATCCAACGATAACTCAAGCCTATCGTTGATTGCTGATTTGATGGTAAAAATACTAAAAATGGTCGTATTTGATGCTTTTAGTAGATTTTATAAGACTTTTGCATAACTTTTTCCTATCGCTAAAAACATGCTTAATAGCCTCAATTGAGGAGTTTTGACATGACGACAGCAAAAAAATATAGCACTGACGTGATTATTATTGGTGCAGGCCCAGTCGGCTTAACCATTGCCAATGGTCTAGGACAATCGGGCGTTAATGTGACAGTCGTAGAGCAGTTGGATCAGTTGATTGACTATCCACGTGCGATTGGTATTGATGATGAGTCACTCAGAACCCTTCAATCAGTCGGTTTGATTGATCAAGTTTTACCACATACCACGCCTGACCATGCGATGCGTTTTTTAACGCCTTCAGGTCGTTGTTTTGCAGATATTCAACCCAAAACACGTGAATTTGGTTGGCCTCGCCGTAATGCATTTGTTCAACCCTTGGTTGATGCTGTATTACTGGAAGGTTTAGAGCGTTTTAAAAATGTAGAGGTTCGTTTTTCACGTAGCGTGCAAACATTTAAACAATTCCAAGATCATGTTGAAGTTCAAGTACAAAATAAAGATGGCGAGATTGAAGTCATCACTGCAAAATATTTGGTTGCATGTGATGGCGGGAACAGCTACGTACGCCGTATGCTCAATATTCCATTTGAAGGGAAAACTGCGCCAAATCAATGGATTGTCGTGGACATCGCCAATGATCCATTAGCAACGCCACATATCTATTTATGCTGTGATCCTGTGCGTCCATATGTATCAGCAGCTTTGCCACATGGTATTCGCCGTTTCGAATTTATGGTGATGCCAGGCGAAACTCAAGAAGAATTGAGCCAACCTGAAAATATGGCAAAATTACTGTCTAAAGTATTGCCGAACACTGAAAATATCGATGTGATTCGTAATCGTGTTTATACCCACAATGCCCGTATCGCCAGTCGTTTCAGAGAGGGTCGCGTACTGTTGGCAGGTGATGCAGCCCACATCATGCCCGTATGGCAAGGTCAGGGTTATAATAGTGGCTTACGTGATGCATTTAACTTGTCATGGAAACTTGCCATGGTTGTGCAAGGCAAAGTTTCAGAAAAAGTATTGGATACGTATCAAGTCGAACGTCATGACCATGCTAAAGCCATGATTGATTTATCAGTCACTGCAGGTCATGTACTTGCGCCACCGAAGAAATGGCAAGGTACCGCGCGTGATGCGATTTCTTATGTATTGAATTACATCAAACCTGCGAAGCAATATTTATTGGAAATGCGTTTTAAACCGATGCCACAGTACAAAGCAGGCGTGTTGGTCGGTCAAGTGAACAAAACTTCTGCGATTGGGAAAATGTTTATTCAGCCCAAAATGCAGGACAGTTCAGGCAAAGTTCAATTACTGGATGAGTTTATTGGGACTGATTTTGCCGTGATTGCTTGGGGGGTCAACCCAACTTGGGGCTTAAAACCTCAGACATTGGCGAAGTGGAAAGCACTCGGTGTAAAATTTATCAAAGTGATTCCACCTGAGCAGTTGCCTACCACGCCTCAAGAAAATGATGACGTTCTGACTTTAGGCGATACTGAGCATGCCATTCGTGCTTGGTTTGGCAAAACTAGTGATTCAATGGTGTTCTTACGTCCAGATAAGTTTGTTGCTGCTTTGGCAATTCCACAAATTAGTGAACAAACCAGCCAAGCCATTTTTGAAAAGTTAGGTGTTTAATCGTATTTTGAACCTAAAGTTTCATTTGAGATGAAATGTATTTTCAAAATCTCTCGATGAAAACCGTTAAGTAAACTTATTTCAGGACGGGACGAAATACCTTAAAAAAAGCCTGTATTGATTGCAGGCTTTTTTAGGTATTCACTTTCTTATTAAAATGAATATATTTCTAAATAGCTCAATGAGGGATTAAAAGATATCACAATGAAAATGTTGACTCAGAATAGATTTGACTAACTTTAAACGATCACTTTCATCATTTTTACGGTAGTTCAAATACAGTCCAATATTGGGTAGGGGAACAGATGTTTTTTTAATCATAACATTCGGTCCTAAGAAGTCTTCCACGTAAGCTGGAACGATCGTCCAGCCCATCTGCATACCGACCAAATTGACATTCATCAAAATATTACTCGAATGCTGTGAGATCTGCATCGTGGCATTTAAATTTTGAAAAATCTGTTGGGTCTTTTGAAAAAGTACTGGTGAAGCCATTTCTTCACTGAGAATAAACTTTTGTTGTATCAAATCTTCTTTTGAAATCAACTCAGTCTGTGCAAAAGGAGATTGGCTAGGAATAAGTAAAACCAACGGTTCATTAAATAATTCGATTGAAGCGATATGCTCATCATTGATGCATTGACGGGTAAAGGCAACATCAATTTTATTGTCTTTTAAAGCTTGGATTTGAGCCAGACAACTCAAGCTATGAAATTGAATATCCAACTGTTCTTGCTGCGCGCGGATGATCGGCATGACATAGGGAAATATTTTCATTTCAGCAATCGGTAGGAAGCCGATATTAAGCTTATTCTTTTTGGCATCACTGATGGTTTTTACATTTTGAATGGCTTGTTGAGACAGCTCTACAATATGTTTTGCATCCCGATAAAATTGTTGTCCTTCTTCAGTCAGGCTGAGCGAACGGTTTTTACGTGAGAATAATAGGCAACCTAATTCATTTTCAAGGTCTTTGATTTGTTGGCTTAATGAAGGCTGTGCGATAAAAAGCTTTTCAGAGGCACGGGTAAAATTCAGTTCTTCGGCAATACAAATAAAATAGCGTAAATGTCGAAGTTCCATGTAACAGCCTGATGAATGAAAAAATGAACGTGAATTATATCGTGTTGGTTTTCAAATGCGAATGAAAGGAAAGAGCATAGTTAGAGCATGATTGAAAATTTGATTGCAATGTTGGAGATTCCAGCAAACTCTATGCATTAGGCTTTATCGTGATATTGCTGAATTCTGAAATGAAATTTAAAAAAAGGTCACTCATATTGAGATGAGCGAACCTTTTTTTAATGAATCAATTCAATGTGTTGAAGTTTTAAATGATTTTTAGATGAAATACAAAATCAGACTGATGATCGCAATGATGCCTGTGGCGATCCAAATCTGTTTCACTTTCGATTCAAAATAACTCAGACTCAGTCCAACCCATAAGCTTGCAAAAGTGATTACACCAATCCAATAGCTAATCATATTACTGAGCTGAGCGTGTTGGATGCTGAGGATCAGCGCAATGATGAGTAAAACCCAACCTAAAATAGTCGCAAGTCGTATTTTTTTGCTCGGAAGCTTTTGACCAAAGATTTGTTTTTGGTGTTTTTCCATTGAAGTTGCCAAGGCAAAAAGACCAACGGAGCAAATCGACCAAATCATGAAGAAGAAAATCATCCGTCTTGCTCCTCAACATGGGGCGCTACTTTGCCATTTTTAGCGGCTAAGCCTTTGTGGTTTTTAACTTTAATGAAGCTAAAGAAGAATAATGCAGCCAATACCCACATCGCTAAGTCGAATGAAGCAATCACCCATTGACCATTGGTAATGGTATTCCACAGCGCTTGACCACCAGTCATAAAGTTCATGATTGGTAAGAGTGCAAAAGCAATGGTGGCAATCATTAAAAGTTCTAACCATGCTTGACGATGTGTACGACACGCCGCATAAATTAGGGTCAACAGCCATACGATAAAGAAGGTTCGGATTTCCCAGTTAAGTCGCATAGGTAGATCAGCAGGGATGAAACGATTGGCATAAAAATATGCAGCACAGGCAATCGGCAATCCAATAATGGCAGCAATGTTGGTCACTTCAACCACACGATATCCAAAAGATTTAAAGCCTTGTTTTTGTTGTTGAGGCGCACGTTTTACACACCATAAAATCAAGCCTGTCGCGATCATAATGGTGCCGACAACACCGGATAGGAATAAGATCCAACGCAAGGCCAAATCGACACCGCGAGCTTCATGCAAAACAGTCACGACATTATATATTCCGTTCGGAATCGATGGATTTTTTAACTTGGCAGATTCATCCGTAATGTTTTGACCTGTAACGCCATTGAAGTCTAAAGTTTCATAAACACCACGATGCGCCACACTCACTGCATTAAGCGCACGTAGTTCAATTTTAGCTTTGGTGGTATTTGGTGCGGTGATGCTAATGCTCGCAACAGGATTGTCTTTCCATTTCTCTTGAGCTTGCGTCAAGATTGGCGCCAAATCAGCTAAGGGTGCAGGTTGAGAACGCTCTTTATTTTTACCACGTCCTTCACCTCGACTACGGTGCTGTTCACTTACTTCGCCACGTGCTTGGGTATTTTCTCCCATGGCAGATTGACGATTAGCATTGAGTTCACGATTAGGGGTTTCACCACGCGTTGAATTTTCACCACGAGCCGTTTGTTCTGGCTGATTTTCAGTATTTTGTTCTATTAAAGAACGTCGCTGATCTTGTAAGAAAGCACCGCGATTTTCATAAATCTGATTAACACCCCAAGGCATGATGGTGAAGAGCAATAAAAGCAATCCACTAAAAGTAATCATGATATGGAAGGGAAGTGCAAATACTGCGGTCGCATTATGTGCATCTAACCAAGAGCGTTGCCCTTTACCTGATCGGAATGTAAAGAAATCTTTGAAAATTTTCTTATGGGTAATGATGCCGCTGACAATCGCCACCAACATGAACATGGTGGCAATACCCACGATCCAACGAGACCAAATGCGTGGCATACCATAAAGTTCAAAGTGGAAACGATAAAGGAAACTACCGCCACGCGTTTCACGTGCTTCTAGAACTTCGCCTGTACGACTATCAATCGTAACCCGTTCACCACCACGGCGTGCACGTGGGTCTTCGCCTGTTTTACGAATATTCAGTGTCGTGACATTTTGACGTGAATTGGGCAGTTGAATCGTCCAACTACCTGCATTGGCGTGATGTTCTTGTAAATAATTTAACGCCACTTGGGTATGTTGAATTTGTGATTGACTCGGAACAGACTGATGGAACTCAGGTTTCATCCATGTGGTGATTTCAGTTTGAAAAAAACTCAGTGTTCCTGTTAAGAAAATTGCATACAGCAGCCAACCCAGAATCAAACTTGACCAAGTATGTAACCAAGACATGGATTGGCGAGGACCTTCGACTTTTCCATCTATTCTCATTTTTAGTTACCCATGGCCTTATAGCAAATAAATAAAATCAGGCTTGGAATCATGATGCCTAGACTGGCTTTGAGGGTTTTATTGACCATAAACACCCAAATAAAAGCTGCACAACTGAGGCTAAACGCAATCAAAGTTGCAGCCATCGCTGCGCTGGATTGATATGCGGCGAAATACTGAGCAATGACCACAGCTGAAAGTGATGCAAGAACGTATCCACCGACAGAAGCCAATAGAAATCGATAGGCAATCATGATGCGATAGGGAGTTAGTTCAGGTTTCGTTTTAGTTTTGGTTTTTTGGGATTTGGTCGTTATAGAAGGCGTACTCTGTAACTCAAATTCAGTGCTAGACATAGAACTATCAATTGTGAAAAGGTGTAATTAATGCAAATGATAACAATTATTATTACAGTTTAGAATAGGAGAATTTGTGTTAATGAATAATTATGAACCTAAAAATCGATTTAATCCGAAGTATCGTGCTTTAAAAAAAGACTAAAAGTTACTGATTAGTTGCATTTTTAAGTAGGGTGATAATACGGACTTTAAACACTAAAAATGTTGGTTCACTTTAATTGGCTGTAAACAATGTATATAAAAAATGAAGGAATCCAAGTATCTTTAAAATGGGAGAGTGAGCAAGAGTGAAATGTATAGGGGTACGCAAAGCTGATTTCAATCATAAATGCTGAAATCAGCTGAGTTTAAAACCATAGCTTTAAAGTTTAATTTTAAAGTCTAGTTTCAATGCTTAATTTCAAGGTTGAGTCTCAAAGTATGCAGATTTTAAGATCTAGAATATTTTAAACGTTAAGATCAATGAACGAAATTTTATGCATTGTCTTCATTTATGCATTGCCCTCATTCTGTTGATATTCTTGAATCACTTCTAAGGCTGCTCGAAAGGCTTCTTGCGTTGTAGGCGCACCACAATAAGGCAAACTATGCAGTAAGACTTCTTGTATTTCTTCAACGGTTGCGCCGTTATTCAATGCACCACGAACATGACCTTTGAGTTCCATCGGGCTTTTTTGCGCCGTTAAAAATGCAATGGTAATGAGCGAACGATATTTACGCGGTAATACGCCTTCACGTTGCCATGTTGAACCCCAAGCATGTTCATTGATCCAGTCTTGTAGAGGTTGAGTAAAAGGAACGGTATTGTCTTGAGCACGTTTTACAAAAGATTCGCCCATGACTTCTGTTCGAACTTTCAAACCATTTTCATAATCTTGTTTTGACATTTTAAGCTCTCTAAAAAAACGCATCCGAAGATGCGTTGTTGAATCAAAAATTAGGCTGGAATCTCAATGGCAATCGCAGTGGCTTCACCACCACCAATACATAATGTTGCAATGCCTTTGGTTTTTCCTAAACGCTTTAATGCATAAATGAGCGTTAAAATAATACGTGAACCAGAAGAACCCAATGGATGGCCTAGGGCACATGCACCGCCATTGATGTTTACTTTTTCAATATCTAGATCAAAGGCGTCAATCGCTGCCATGGTCACCATGGCAAAGGCTTCATTAATTTCCCACAAATCAACATCTGCAACAGACCATCCAGTTTTTGCTAAAACTTTCTCAATGGCACCCACGGGTGCAATGGTAAATTCAGACGGGTGTTGTGAATGGCTCGCATAGGCTTTAATGCTTGCTAAAGTGCTTAAACCTTGTGCTGTAGCATATTCAGCTGAAGTTACCACAAATGCAGATGATCCATCGCTGATGGAGCTGGCATTGGCTGCGGTAATGGTGCCATCTTTGGCAAAAGCAGGACGAAGCGTTGGAATTTTATCTATTTTGGCATTGAATGGATTTTCATCTTGAGCAACAGTCACATCACCTTTGCGGCCACTGACGGTTACAGGTGTAATTTCATCTTTGAAATAACCTTGTTCAGTTGCATGTTGTGCGCGTGTTAAAGAGCGAATGGCAAATTCATCTTGTTGTGCGCGGGTATAGGATTTTTTATTCGCCATTTCCTGAGCCAATACACCCATCGAGAGTCCTGTTTCTGCATCTTCCAAGCCTTCTTGAAACATGTGATCGGTGACTTTGCCATGCCCCATACGGAAGCCCGCACGTGCTTTGTCCATCAGATAGGGTGCATTACTCATTGACTCCATACCCCCAGCAATAACCAGTTTCGCAGAGCCAGCTTTGATTGCATCTGCAGCTTGCATGACCGCTTTCATACCTGAACCACAAATTTTATTGATTGTTGTTGCACCGACATGATCTGGGATACCAGCAATACGCATCGCTTGGCGTGCAGGACCTTGTTTTAAACCTGCTGGAAGGACACAACCCATAATCACTTCATCAACATTTTCAGCTAAAACATTGGCGCGCGCGAGGGCAGATTTGATTGACTCAGCACCAAGCTGAGGAGCGGTTAAACTTGCAAGGCTACCTTGGAAACTTCCCATTGCTGTACGGCTTCCTGCCACAATCACGATGTCTTGACTCATTATTTTCTCCATTAAATTATTCGATCTTGCATTATTCAATACTGAGTCCATAGACCCTTGATGCCATGCTTAAGCTTTTTATAAACCAAATTCTCTTCGCGTTATCTTGATTTTCAACCAAAGCGAAACTCACTCATTTTATGGATAAAACCATATCATAAAAAATGAATAATGATTCATTAATTTGCAATGAAATTTATTTTGACAGTTTTTGCTTTGATTACCATTGCACTAAAGTCAAAGTTTATGTGCTAAGCAAAGAGGGAATATTTTCTAAATGAATAAAAAAATGATGCTGAACACAGCATAAGTCAGCCGAAAGTATTCATCTGGACGATTTATCAATATTTCTTAATAAAAAAACGGCTTCTTTAAGCCGTTTTTCTCTAAAAATTAAAAAATTAATAGTTATCGTGTTTCAAAATCATAATGCTCTATAAAACGATGCAGACCAGTAGAAGCACGTCATTTGGCTCAACTGTATCTCGCTATAATGTTTGAGTAGAGGGGGCTCCATTCTGTGGATCAGACTGATTGAGATGCGGATTCTCTAAATCTAAATGTTGATTCAGCTCAATATCAAAAATATCGGTCAACATGCTATCAAAGCGTTTGGCATTGTAAGTCGTCAACTGATCAGCTTCCGCTTGATTGATAAAGTTTGTCTTCAAAGCCGCCTCGATGTGGGCTTCAAAAGTTAAACCTTCAAACTGTCCTTTAGATTCAGCCTTTTTGAACTTATTCCAAAGCTCCTCGACTTCAAGCAACATCAGGAAAGTTGATTCCATACGACCTGTGACATCATCTGCGTCTGTGCTGTAATAAACATGCTGTTTCAGTTGATCGCGGAAGGCATTTTCTTGCATGATCAATTCGCCCGCTTGCAGTTTAAGTTTGTCACTCGGTTTTTGTACCGGGCGACCCAGTGGGAAGCAAATCAATTTAATCAGTCCCGATGCAAGTTTGATTGGGAAATTATCAAATAGTCCAAAGAATGCTTCTTGTGCATTAAATAAGGCTTTTTCTAAAGCCAACTGCGCATGGATCTGTTCGGCTTCTGTACGTTGTCCATATTCATAAAATTTTAAGATCGCTGTCGCAATAAATAAATTCGAATGAATATCGGCAAGACGACCTGACAGCATCTCTTTACGTTTGATATCACCCGCCAATAAACCTAAGCACATATCAGCAGTCAAGGCGAAGTTGGCACTGAGACGATTGATGGTTTTATAATAAGGACGACTAAATGCATCGGATTTTTCAGAGGCATCCGAAGGTCCACCGATATAGCCATAGGCAAAAGAACGCGCGGTACGGTTAAAGGTATAACCTAAATGTTTGTACAGCATCTCATTAAAAGTATTTAATGCAGTGTCTTTATCCTCAGCTTGTAAAAGCTGTAATTCTTCAAATAGATAAGGGTGACAACGCATAGAACCTTGACCAAAAATCATCAAAGAACGACTCAGAATATTGGCACCTTCAACCGTGATGGAAACAGGAATCGCTTGATAATTTAAAGCCAAAAAGTTACGTGGCCCCATTTGAATGGCACGCCCACCGACCACATCCATGCCATGATTCACCACTTTACGCATGGTTTCCGTGGCATAGTATTTGGCCATAGCGGTCATCACCGCAGGTTTACCGCCTTGATTGAGACCACACGTGACTAAATATCTAAACGCTTCCAGCATATAGGTGTCCGAAGCAATATCACTCGTCGCTTCTTGAACACCTTCAAATTTACCGACTGAAATTTTGAATTGTTGACGGATTTTGGCAAATGCACCGACTGTTAAATAACTCATTTCACCCGCAGCGGTAGATAGAGCAGGCAGGGAGATACCACGCCCTACTGCAAGGCATTCCATCAGCATACGCCAACCTTTACCTGCATTTTTAACCCCACCAATAATCCAATCGAGTGGGATAAAGACATCCTTTCCATCCACCGTACCATTCATAAAGGGTGAGCCGGGATTATGTCTTGCGCCGACCTTGACACCGTCATGATCAGCAGGCAATAGCGCACAGGTAATGCCATATTCAGTTTTTGATTTATCACCCAATAAACCTTCTGGGTCATAGAGCTTGAACGCTAAACCGACCACTGTGGCAATGGGTGCAAGCGTAATCCAACGTTTGGAGAAATTCATGCGTAGTCCGAGCACTTGTTTGCCTTCAAATTCTCCATAACACACCACACCTGTATCTGGAATGGCACCTGCGTCCGATCCTGCTTCAGGGCTGGTTAAACCGAAACAAGGAATTTCTTCACCTTTGGCTAAACCCGGTAAATACCGATTTTTTTGCTCTTCTGTACCATAATGAAGTAATAATTCACCCGGTCCAAGTGAGTTCGGCACCATACAGCTGACAGCGGTCGTGAGTGAGCGCGAAGCGATTTTGCTCATGATGCGACTTTGTGCAAATGAGCTAAAGGCTTTACCGCCATATTCTTTAGGAATGATTAAGCCTAGAAAACCTTTTTCTTTAATGAACGCCCATACTTCAGGTGGTAAATCTTTTAAATGATGATGGATTTCCCATTCATTCAGCATCGCGCAGAGCTGCTGCACTTCGTTGTCTAAGAATGATTGTTCCTCGATTGAAAGGGTCGGATAAGGATAGGCATCAAATTTTTTCCAGTCGGGTGCCCCCATAAACAGCTCTTTTTCCCACCAACTGGTTCCTGCATCCAAAGCTTCTCGCTCCGTGGTGCTCATACTCGGCATGGCATTGGCTAACGTTTTATAAGCAGGTTTAGTGATGATTGCCATGCGTAACGGATCAATCATCATAATCAGACTGATGAGTATCAGCGGGAGACCTAGCAATAGTGACCAAGGACTGAGTATGGCTGTTGCAATCGACACAATAATGGTCAAGATTGAACCAGAAGTCCGAGACAACGAGCAGAAAAAGATCAGCCATAATATAAAAATCTGAATCAGTATCGCGATAAGAAAAAGCACAAAAGACATATAACCACTCCGCATTTCGAATTTAGGTTGGATGGTCTTGAGTTGAGCAATAGAAAATTAAAAGTTATTTGAATGAAGCTTTTCTATAGTGGCTTAATGAAGCTCAACTGAAGGATTTAGAAATGAATTTTTCGAAAGTTTATTTTTTAATCAATGTCTAGTGTAGGTTATAAATCAAAAAGAAGTATGGTCTAGAACCAAAAGGATACATATGTAGAGTGAAAACTCACTTAATGTATTAGCTGTAACATTTTATATATCTAAAATATTTAACATTAATTTTTTAATAATAATTGGATGGATTGAAAAGCATGAACAATTTATATCAACGGATTGCACTGCTGACGACTTTATCGGCGTCATGTACTTTAGGCTTTGCTGCGACTTGCTCTAAAACCATGAGTAACAATATGGTCAATGATAATTTGAAAATTCCAGCCAATGCGGTCTGTGTTTTAAATGGAACGATGGTCAATGGCAATATTGAAGCCTTAACAGGCGCTACTTTGATTTTAAATGCTGCAACAGTCAATGGAAATATTGAGTCCAAGAAAGCCAAAGTCATTAAATTCAATAAATCTACCATTCAAGGCAATGTAAAACTTGAACAGACTAGTTCTGCTATTGTGATCGATAATTCCGTGATTGATGGGGATTTAAGTTGTTCAGGTAATGTTGCGTCTAAAGGCAGCATGAATGTAATCAATGGTGACATTGAAGGACAATGTCGTTAATTGATGATTCAATCTAAAATTGATTTCAATAATTTAAAGACATAAAAAAGCCCTCTGAATTCAGTTCTAGAGGGCTTTTTTATTGAAGTTTAAAAGAATTAAGCTTCGATCACTTGGACTGCAATTTTCTTTGCAGGATCTGCTTTACGGCGGACTGCTGGCACAGGCTCGCCATAATATTGACGATCTGCAAAATAGCTTGAACGCACCATCGGCGCTGCCCAAATATTACGAAAACCTAATTTTTGACCATGAGCTGTATAACGTTCAAATTCTTCAGGAGTTACAAAGCGGTCAATGGGAGCGTGCTCTTTTGAAGGCTGTAAATACTGACCAATGGTCACGTAATCCACGCCGTGTGCATGCAAGTCATCAAGTAATGCAATCACTTCTTCTTCAGTTTCACCAATACCCACCATCAAACCACATTTAGTTGGAATATCTGGGCAGTATTCTTTGAACATTTTCAATAAATTGAGTGAATGCTGATAGTCAGAACCTGGACGCATTGCTTTGTATAAACGAGGCACAGTTTCAATGTTGTGGTTAAACACATCAGGTGGACATTCTGTCATGATCCGTAGGGCAATATCCATACGACCACGGAAGTCAGGCACTAAAATTTCTAATAAGGTTGTTGGACTTAAAGCACGTGCTTCTTTAATACAGTCCACAAAATGTTGCGCACCACCATCCAATAGATCATCACGGTCTACAGAAGTGATCACCGCATATTTCAAACCTAAGTTGGCAATGGTTTCTGCCATGTGGCGTGGTTCATCTGCATCTAAAGCATTTGGACGACCATGGGCCACATCACAGAACGGGCAACGACGGGTACAAATATCACCCATAATCATAAAGGTTGCAGTACCACCACCGAAACATTCTGGTAGGTTCGGGCAAGCAGCTTCTTCACAAACGGTATGTAATTTTTGAGCGCGTAATGTTGTTTTGATACGTTGAACTTCTTCAGGCGCTGCCATTTTCACACGAATCCAATCGGGCTTTCGTGGAGTTTCAACCGTAGGAATAACTTTTACAGGTATACGAGCAACTTTCTCAGCGCCACGAAGTTTTTCACCCTGTACTGGTTTACGGTTATCAGACATATTCAACTATTCCACTGTTTTGGGACGGGGGATATTTTAAAAAAATAGCGCTATTAGTATAACGAAATTGCATTGAAATGGGGTAAAAACGATATTCATTTAATAAATGTCGTCATCAAGCAATATATGAAATTGAAATAAAGCAAAGTCATATAAATTCAGTCATAATAGGGTATAGATATAAATGATATGAACATTAGGAGCATTGAATGGCGCGTAAGAAAGAGGTCGTGAGTGGAACCTTTGTAAAATACGATGCAGTTGTTTTAGGTTCGGGACCTGCAGGTGAAGGTGCTGCAATGAAGCTTGCCAAGTCAGGCATGCGCGTTGCAATCGTTGATATACGTGAACAATTGGGCGGTAACTGTACCCACGTAGGTACAATTCCAAGTAAAGCGTTACGTCAAACGGTTTCAAGCATTATTCGCTATCAACGTGATCCAATGTTTCAAAAAGTGGGTGAGTGGAAACAGTTCACCATGAAACAAGTGCTGCAAAATGCACATAAAGTCATTCAACAACAAGTACAAACGCATTCACGTTTTTATGATCGTAACCGTATCGATATCTTCCACGGTCGTGCGTACATTCAAGACAAAAATACAGTATTGGTCTTTAACCCTGAAGGTGTGACGGAAACCATCGTATTCAAGCAATTGGTTGTCGCTACAGGTTCACGTCCTTACCGTCCTTCGGTCCTTGATTTTAATCATAAGCGTGTATTTGATTCAGACAAAATTTTGGATCTTGATTTTACAATCCAAAAAATCATCATTTACGGTGCGGGCGTGATTGGTTGTGAATATGCATCGATCTTTATTGGTCTAGATCATAAAGTGGATTTGATTAATACACAGCCAAAGCTACTTAGCTACCTCGATGATGAAATTTCTGATGCATTGTCGTATCGCTTGCGTGAGCAAGGTGTACTGATTCGACATAATGAGCAAATTGATCATCTTGAAACTTTTGATGATCACGTTGTATTGCATTTACAAAGTGGTAAAAAGATTAAAGCGGATGCGATCCTGTGGTGTAACGGACGTTCAGGCAATACTGATGGTTTAGGTCTTGAAAATGTAGGAATCACGCCGAACAGTCGTGGTCAATTAACAGTCAATGATCAATACCAAACTGAAGTTGAAAATATCTATGCTGCGGGGGATGTGATCGGTTGGCCATCTCTTGCTTCGGCTGCTTATGACCAAGGTCGTTGTGCAGGTTCGAACATGAGTGGTGAAATTGGTGTTGCTCCTGTGACAGATATCCCAACAGGGATTTATACGATTCCTGAAATTTCTTCAATTGGTAAAACTGAACAACAGTTGACTGAAGAAAAGATTCCTTATGAAGTGGGTCAAGCATCCTTCCGTCACTTGGCACGTGCTCAAATTACAGGCGATACAGTGGGCGAACTTAAGATTTTGTTCCACCGTGATACTTTAGAAATTTTAGGTGTGCATTGCTTCGGGAATAACGCGGCTGAAATTATCCATATTGGACAAGCTGTGATGCAAAGTGGCAGAAATACCATTAAGTATTTCGTTGAAACCACATTCAACTATCCAACCATGGCAGAAGCGTACCGTGTTGCAACTTTAAACGGAATGAACCGTTTATTCTAAGTTGATGTTTGGTATAGAAATGCAAAGCCCGTGAGTGAAAACTTGCGGGCTTTTGGTTTTATGACTATTTTCAAAACATAACCATGTATAAGAAAAGTGTACAAGATAAATAAAAGAGTTTTATTCATGATTCGCTCTATAACCATTAAAGGCTTTCGTTCTGTTCGAAATCTGACGCTACCACTTGCTCAACTCAATTTGATTAGCGGGGCAAACGGTTGTGGAAAATCAAATCTATATAAAGCTGTACGATTATTGCATGAGGCTGCCAATGGACATTTATCTCAAGCCATAGCATTGGAAGGTGGTATCCAAAAAATTATGTGGGCAGGTGGCGGGCGCAAAGGGGATTTTGCCAAAGACCCTAAGCGTATGAAGCTGGCTGTAGAAATGGAGCATTATGAATACCAACTTGAAATTGGTTTTCCTGAACCTTTAATTAGTTTATTTGGTTTAGATCCATTGGTAAAGAAAGAAAATATTTGGATGAGTGGCTATCAACGCCGTAACATGAGTGTGTTGATGGAGCGTACCAATCAAGCGGCATTTCTCAAAAATATAGAGGGAGAAAAGATCACTTATCCGATGACACTGACACAGGAAGATTCAGTGTTTGGACAGCTATCCGATCCACATTTATATCCTGAAGTTTCTCAAGTGAGAGAAAGCATGAAAAATTGGCGCTTTTATCATGAGTTTTCGGTAAGTTCACATTCACCGATGCGAATGCCACAGGTGGGAATACGCTCTCCGATTTTGTCGCATGATGGTACCAATTTGGCAGCTGCATTTGAGACACTGAGAGAGCGTGGACAAACAGAAACACTTTCTGAGGTTTTAGATAAGGCTTTTCCGAACACACATTTTTTTGTAGATGCACAAGGCGGTCGTTTCCAAATGATGATGCAACGAGAAGGCATATTGAGACCACTTGAAAGTGCAGAGTTCTCAGATGGAACCTTACGTTTTTTATGCTTGGCAGTTGCTTTACTCAGCCCGAGACCGCCGTTGTTTATGGCACTGAATGAGCCTGAAAATAGTTTACACCCGAATCTGTTGCCTGCATTAGCCATGCTCATTGCTGAAGCCAGTCGATATACTCAACTTTGGGTCACCAGCCATTCAACTGTTTTGGTGGAAATGATCCAACAATATTGTGAAGTACAGCATTTTCAGTTGGATCAGAAAGAGGGTGAAACGGTTGTGGTTACCATCAATGGACAGGCAACATGATTTAAATTTTAAGTAATTTAAAACCTTTGCTCTTCAATGTTTTTTAAAAAGAATGAATCGACATCAATAAAAAATAATAAGCACTAAAACTTGAAATAATCGTGACGACAACAGGTATTTTCGTACGAAGTAAAAGTACGATCCATATCACAAAGCCAATATCTATCCAGCTTTTGATATAACTTTCTGTCATTTGCACAATCAAACACAGTAATAGACCAATCACCGCAGCATTGATGCCTTCAACAGCGCGATAGATTTTTTCCTGTTTCATCAGCCAAGACCAATACGGCAATGTGCCAAAGATGAGAAAAAATGAAGGCAGAAAAATAGCACAGGTTGCAATAACAGCATTGAATAGCATGGAATTGGTGATGGGCAATAACGCTCCCAAATAACTTGCAAAGCTGAAAAGAGGACCGGGCATTAACTGGACAACAGCATAGCCTAAATCAAATTTTTCATTGGAAATGAATCCACTGTCCACAAAGTCTTGATGCAACAAAGGTAATACAATGTGACCGTTGCCAAACACCATCGAAGCTGAAGCGTAAAAGCCTTCGATGCTGAGTAGTGCAGGATGGTTGAACTGAGTTTTTAATACTGCAAAGATCGCAAAAGGGGCAATAAAAGCAACCAGCCATAGATATGAAGCTTTCAATGCTTGAGGACATTTAAAATGATTTGATGAAGCACGAGTCGGAGGTGCTTTTGTACCATTTTTCGTTAAGCTTTTCGTATTGTTATGCTTACTATTTTTCTTGATTGTTGTCTTTGAAAAAATCAGACCACAGAGTGCTGCGACAAAAATTAAAATGATTTGGCTGAGACTTAAGTCACTCGTGTAGATAAATAAAGCGGATAGAAGCATGAGTAAGTATTGCCAAACCGTATTGCAAGCGCTTTTCAGCATTTGCCAGAATGCAAAAATCACAACCGCCAATACGATCAGTTTTAAAATGTGAAATATTTCTACATTTAAATGACTAAAAAAATATTGTCCAAAATAAGCCACACACGTCATAAGGATAAAGGAGGGGAGTGTGAATCCTAACCATGCACTAAGAGATCCCAAATAACCTTTGGTCAAATAGCCAATGGCAATACCCACCTGACTACTACTCGGTCCGGGAATGATTTGTGACAATGCCACCAGTTGAGTGTATTGTTCACCAGTGAGCCATTTTAACTGTTGAACAAATCGTTGATGGAAAAACACCAAGTGTGCGGCTGGACCACCAAAAGATATACATCCTAATTTAAAAAAGATGAGAAAAATTTGAAACTGAGTGATGTGTAAAGATCTACGCTGATCCATGGATGGGGTATGTTCAGGACTTGTATTTTGATGAAGTTGAACAGGAGATTTGATCATGGCAATCTTAATAGTTTTTAAAAATATGATAGCGCTCGAACATGACATTCTTTTGAAAAAAATAAGATAAGTTTAGATATATAAATGAATAACCCACACGAGGTGGGTTATTGCAAATGAGCATATGACTTTACTGAATGGTTTTGCATATAGTTATATCTACAGCTTAAGCAACTGATTATGCAAGCGATTAAGTAAAGGTTAAGCAAATTGACCTTTTTGGAAATCGGCAAAGGCTTGATGAATTTCAGCCTCACTGTTCATGACAAACGGACCATGTGCCACGATGGGTTCATGAATTGGCTCACCACTACCGATGAGTAATTTACTCTCTTCAAGCACTTCAATTTCGACCTCGGAAACATCATGGTTCAGATATACCGTTTGAAGGTGATTAAAGATTTGACCATCAATTTTAATCGAACCACTGAGTACAAATATGATGTTGTTCCAAGTTGGATCAAAGTTAAGTTGAACAGATTTACCCGCATTTAACCTTGCATCCAATAGGTTTAAAGGACTATAAGTCAATGCAGGACCTTGTGCCATTGTTTTAGCATGAACGTATTCACCCGCAATGACTCGAATGATTCCCTGACCATCCTTCAATGTAATTTCAGGAATATTCTGTTCGTTAAGTTCCTGATAACGAGGTTCAACCATTTTCGAGTGACTTGGTAAGTTTACCCAAAGTTGAACCATATCAAGATGACCACCATTTCTTGCAAATGCTTTTGAATGATGTTCTTCATGCATGATGCCACGACCTGCAGTCATCCATTGCACTTCATTTTGACCAATCGTGCCGTGATTACCTTTTGAATCTCGATGTTCTAACTCACCTTCATAGACAATGGTCACTGTTTCAAAGCCGCGGTGAGGATGCATACCAACGCCACGCTGATGCGAAGTTGGTGCAAATGGATATTTTTCAGTATATCCCATCACTAAAAATGGACTGGTTGCGCTACTCATGTCGCTCATTGGTAACATCGAGTTGGTTTTAAAACCATCACCGACCCAAGTACTGCGATCACTGGTATATACTTTCCGGATTGAGTTCATTGATTTACCTTTAGATTATGTTTGTCTTAAAGATAAAATGGCGTTCATTCGGTATAATTACAGGCAGTTCAGCACAACAGATAATTCTAAAAATGGAACAATTATGCAAAATTTGAATGATTATTATCATTTTGTTCAGGTCGTGAAATATCAAGGTTATACCAAAGCCAGTGAAACCTTAGGGATTACCAAATCCAAATTGTCACGCAGGATTACAGATTTAGAAGAACGCCTTGGGGTTCGACTCATTCAGCGCAATACACGTAAATTTACGGTGACTGAAATGGGGCAAAAGTTTTATGAATATTGTTTAAAAATATTAGACGATGTCACTGCTGCTGAAAACTTTATCCAAAGTGCAAAGTCGGATGAGCCGTCAGGGCTGATTAAGTTGTCATGTCCGATAGCGTTGGTTGAAATGCCAGTGGGTGAAATGGTGGCGCAGTTTATGCGGACATATCCTGAGGTTCAGGTGCATTTATTGGCAAGCAATCATCGTGTGGATTTGATCGAAGAGGGAGTGGATTTAGCCATTCGCGTGCGTAATTCAGCGCTTGAAGATAGTGAATTGATCGTGCGTGATTTAGATGCCTGGGAACACGTATTGGTTGCTGTTCCTGAATTATTTAAACGATTTAAATATCCACAGACTTTGGACGATTTAAAAGGATTACCCAGTATCGGTTTTCAAAGTCCAAAACAATCATGGCGATTTAAAAATCAACAAGATGAAATCGTGGAAATCGAATTTGAACCGCGTTTAAAAACCGATAATTTTTCAGCAATGAAAACAAGCGTTCTTAATGCGGTGGGTATTGCTTCATTGCCCCGTGTTTTTGTATTTGAGGAATTAAAAAGTGGAGCATTGATCGAGGTATTGCCTGAGTGGCATTTACCTAGAGGCGTGATCCATATTGCCTATGCTTCGAGACAAGGCATGATGCCTGCGATGCGTTTACTTTTAGAGTATTTGATTGAGCAGTTTAAAATTCGTAATTGCGGAGCAAAGACTCGAGTTTAGGTCTTCGCTGACATTTCCATGTTTTAGTCTATCTTTTAGAATAGAGTAAAGTAATGAACTGAAAGTTTTATACTTTCAGTTCATATTTATCTTCATTTTATATTCATCTTTCAATGTGCGCAGAATGCTTGGTTGAAGTATTCAAACATATCAGGGGTTTGCCACCACAATGTTATTGCAAGAAAAATAAACAAAATCACCATAACTGCAATCGAGGATTTTAACCAAAAGTCTGAATTAGTCATGAACAATTGCCTCCTCATTGACATATAAATGAACCAAAACACCAAAAACACTGAGTGCGATAGAAAGTGCCCAAATGATGTTGTAGTTTCCAGTTATATCATGATTCAAGCCACCCAACCAACCACCGAAAAATGAACCAACTTGATGGGTAAAAAATACAATCCCGCTGAGCATGCTGAGGTATTTAACACCAAACATATTGGCAACGATGCCGTTGGTGAGAGGTACAGTAGAAAGCCAGAGTACTCCCATGATCATGGCAAATGCGTAGATCGTCCATGTGCTGAGCGGTAACATTAAAAAGGCAATCATGGCAATGCCACGTAAACCATATAATCCCATCAATAACTTGGGTTTAGAGTATTTATCTCCTAACCAACCTGCGGTATATGTCCCAACAATATTGAATAATCCCACTAAGGCAAGAAATACGGTGCCTGTTGTGGTGCTAAATCCATGATCAGTAAGATAACCAGGAATGTGAATACCTAAAAAGACCACTTGGAAACCACAAACCAAGAAGCCTAATGCAAGCCAAATAAACGGTTTATGGTTTTTAGCAATGATCAGAATTTCTTTAAAGCTCATGGAGGGTTTAGTAATGACAGGAACATTTGGATCGACGTACATCGGTGCTTTTAACATGAACGCTAAAGGTACGATCATGACCACTAAAATGGCAGTGATCAGTAAGGCAGATGACCAGCCAAATTGTTTGAGTAATAAGAGGGTGGTCGGCAACATGATAAATTGACCAAATGAACCAGCAGCACTAGCAATACCCATGGCTAGGCTTCGTTTGCTTGGATGCGCTGCACGTCCGACAGCTGATAAAAGAACAGGGAACGAAGTTGCCGATAAGGCTAAACCGATGACTAAACCTAGACTCATATTAATGAGTAACCCCGTGGAGCTGAATGCCATCATGACTAAACCAATGGCATACAGTAATCCACCACCAGCAACAATAAGCTTGCTGCCATATTTATCGGCTAGAGCTCCTGTAAAGGGTTGAACAGCACCCCAGAGTAAGTTCTGAAAAGCGATCGCTAAACTAAAGACTTGATGACTCCAGCCAAACTCATGACTCATAGGGACTAAGTAAAGTCCAAATCCATGTCGAATACCTAAAGACAGCGCTAAAATAAAAGCACTACCAATCAGCATAAATATGAGTGGTTTGGAAAAACGTGTATCCGTGGTCATCATGAATCCTGAGACTATGTCAGCGGTTATTGTAATTTATGCACTAAATCATGACGACAGAATAAAAATTTATCAATCAATAAAAAATATTCATGAGTGTATAAAATGATACAGAGGTGAACCATCACCAAAAAAAGCGATCTACTGGAGATCGCTTTTTTTTGCTCAAATGAAACCCATATTAGAAGCGGTAACCCACACCTGCATAGCCTAAAATTGGATTAATTTCGATATCAGATTTAGCATCAATCAATTTTCCTAGTTTTTCATCTGTCACCGTAATGGTTGTTTCACCAGTGAGGTGGGCGTAGGAAACAGAGCCAACTGCAAACCAACGATCATTAAAGTCATAGGTGAAACCAGCAGTCGCTACAGGTGCAAAGGCATCACTGGCATCTAATTTAACTTTAGGGTTGGCACTACTTGCTATTCCATCTAAAGCTTTCCCTGCCTCGCCATTTTTAATGTTGGCAATCTTATGCCCTGCATTGATTAGATCTTTCTCAAGATTAGGATTCATTTCGAGATCATTGAAGTAGGCATACATCATGCCTAAACCAACGTATGGGCGGAATTTATTCACGCCTGTTTTACCGAAGTGATATTGGAATTCAAAGGCAGGTGTCCAAGCACGTGCTTCAGCGACTTTTCCATGTGCTGATAAATCAGTGATAAAGATATCTTGTTTTAAGGGTAAATCACCACCTAACACTAAGCCAGCGTCTAAATCTGCAACGATTAAATCAACACTTCCTGGATCAGCTTTTCCTCTCAAAGGCGCATGAATTTGACCTTTACCTTGTATATCTACTTTTGGTGGAATACCCGCTTTTACTTCAAGTGAAATATTATCGGTAAAGAAATAGTTGGTCATGATTCCTAAAGTGGTGACATCATCAGCTTCTAAGCCTGTACCTTGGGCTTTCCATTGCGAGAGACCATCAATAGTCGCAGTCCCTGCAACATTTGGTTTTAAATACTTTTCACCATTGATCGTGTCAACGATTAAAGGGCTAATCAGTCCAGAATTAGTTAAAGTTTCTAATTTGTTATGTTTAGACCGACCATCTTCAGTTGAGGTGTCGATAGCATTTAATACTGACTTCGTTGTAACACTTCCAACGGCAGCTTTTTGTCCTTCAGCAACCGCAGTATTGATATTAATAGGTTGTGCCTTACCTTGTGGCATCACATGTAATGCACCTACAGATACAGAGAAACGCTTAAATCCATCGCCATCTTTAAAACTAAAATAAGGCGAATCAGCGTAACTGATCATTGGTAAAGTTAAAATTGATACGGAAATTGCTGTATGAAGCAAAGTTTTTTTCATCTCGGGACTCCGTGTCCAAAAAATTAATGTATTTGTTTTTGTATGGGAGAGTATGAAAACAAAATTTGATCACATTGTTGTTTTAAAAAGAGCCATCAGTGGTAATCGTGTAATTTTTGAATGAATATGTATTAATTATTTTATTGGCATGCTTTAATTTTGTAATGTCTTCTCTATTTAATTTCAATAGCTTAATAAAGGGTTAAATATGATTGTAAATTTTCTGTGATCTGATGTGCATCTAACTAACTCATTCATTTAGAAGAATAAACATCGAATAAAATATCTTACATCTGAGTTTTTAGTCTTTTCAGGAAATAGAGTTTCTGTGATAAGTGTGCCTATAATTTAAAAGACCCGAGAGTTCGGGCCTTTTAAATCTATATTCTTAAATTAGAAATTACTGAAAACGAGAAAGATCTTCCTCAGGACGTGCAGTCAAAACTTCTAAGCCCGTTTTAGTCACGAGAATCGTGTGTTCATATTGTGCTGATAAACTATGGTCTTTAGTCACGACAGTCCATTTGTCACCGAGAAGTTTAGTTTTCCAGTCACCACCATTGACCATCGGTTCGATAGTAAAGGTCATGCCTTCCTCTAAAATCATGCCTGAATTGGCCTGACCATAATGAAGAACTTGTGGCTCATCATGAAACACTGTACCAATACCATGACCGCAATATTCACGAACGACGCCGAAACGTTCAGACTCAACGTATTTTTGAATCGCGTGCCCAATATCCCCGATGGTAGAACCCGGTTTTACTGTTTCCATACCGCGATACATTGCTTCTTGAGCGACTTTGCATAAACGATCAGCAAGAATTGAGGTCTCGCCACCCACGATATACATCATATTGGTATCGCCGTGATAACCATCTTTAATCACGGTCACATCAATATTTAAGATGTCGCCTTTTTTTAACTTTTTAGCATCGGATGGAACACCGTGACAAACGACATGGTTTACAGATGTACAAATCACATGTTGAAAAGCAGGGCGTCCAGGTGCTGCGCCGTAGCCTAAGCAAGCTGGAATAGCATCTTGTTTATTGACGATATAGTCATGACAAATCGTATCAAGCTCTAAGGTGGTTACCCCTGGAACAATATGCGGTTTGATCATATCCAAAACTTCTGCCGCCAGTCGTCCCGCCACACGCATTTTTTCAATTTCTTCAGGTGTTTTAATCAGTCGACGTGGAGCCTCGTAAGTACTGTTCATGATCTTTAAAAACTTTTGGAAATTTGTGTGTGACTATGGTATAAATAGCCGCCCAATTTATCAAATGCTTTTTCGTGTATCTATGCACGAATGTTATTTGAAATAGGCGAAACTAAATCCGCACATATGTCGTCACATTACTCTGGGTGCCCTTTAGGGTGGAGAATGCTGGACATATGGAGGCCTAACCCAAACTTTAAGGTAAAGAAAATGGCAGATTACAACGTAAGTATGCGTGACCTTCTTCAAGCAGGCGCGCACTTTGGTCACCAAACTCGCTTCTGGAACCCAAAAATGCGTGAATACATTTTTGGTGCGCGTAACAAAATTCACATCATTAACCTTGAGCACACTGTTCCTGCGTTAAACGATGCTTTGAACTTCGTTAACAATCTTGCTAGCAAAAAGAACAAAGTATTATTCGTTGGTACTAAACGCGCTGCTTCTAACATCATCCGTGAGCAAGCTCAACGCGCTGGTCAACCCTATGTAGATCACCGTTGGTTAGGTGGTATGTTGACGAACTGGAAAACACTTCGTCAATCAATCAACCGTTTGAAAGATCTTCAAACTCAATCTCAAGACGGTACTTTCCTTAAGCTAACTAAACGTGAAGCTTTAGAACGTACTCGTGAGATGGAAAAACTTGAACGCTCTTTAGGCGGTGTTAAGAACATGGGTGGTTTACCTGACGCATTGTTCATCATCGACGTTGATCACGAAGCGATCGCGATTAAAGAAGCTAAAAACCTTGGTATTCCAGTCATCGGTATCGTTGATACAAACTCTAACCCAGATAACGTAGATTTCGTTATTCCTGGTAACGACGATGCGATCCGTGCTGTAACACTTTATGCTTCTGCTATGGCTGATGCGATTCTTGCTGGTAAAGAATATGCTCAAACTCAAGCTAATGCACAAGCTAAAGGCGAAGAAGCTGCTAAAGAAGCTCCTGAGGCTTAATGCGATTTGACGCGGACTTGTCATTTTTGCGACATCTGATGGTGGCAAACTAAGCGTTGAAATGCAAAACGGCCCAGAGAACACTTTGGGCCGTTTTTGTTGAACAGATTCATTTTCTACCGTATTTAGGAGAATAACATGACTGCTATTACTGCAAGCATGGTTAAAGAATTACGCGACCGTACTGGTCTTGCGATGATGGAATGCAAAAAAGCATTAACAGAATCAAATGGTGATGTTGAGTTAGCGATTGATAACCTTCGTAAATCTGGTCAAGCTAAAGCAGCTAAAAAAGCGGGTAACATCGCAGCTGACGGCGCGATCACAATTGCTCAAGAAGGTAACAAAGCTTTACTTTTAGAAGTGAACTGCCAAACTGACTTCGTTGCTAAAGACGAAAACTTTGCTGGTTTCTCTGCTAAAGTTGCCGCTGCTGCGCTTGCTGCTAACGAAACTGATGCTGCTAAAATTGCTGAATTAAAATTAGAAGATGGTGCTACTGTTGAAGAAGCACGTATTGCTCTAGTTCAAAAAATCGGTGAAAACATCCAAGTTCGTCGCGCAACTATCGTTGAAGGCGAAAACATTGCTGTTTACAAACACGGTTTAAAAATCGGTGTTGTTGTATCTTACACAGGTGATGCTGCGACTGGTAAAGGTATTGCAATGCACGTTGCTGCGTTCAATCCAGTAGCTGTAAATGCTGAAGGTGTTTCTGCTGAACTTATCGCTAAAGAGAAAGAAATTGCTGAAGCTAAAGCAATCGAATCTGGTAAGCCTGCAAACATCGTTGAGAAAATGGTGACTGGTTCTGTTGAGAAATACTTGAACGAAGTTGCACTTGATCGTCAAATGTATGTAATCGACAATGACAAAAAAGTTGCTGACGTTCTTAAATCAACAGGTACTGTTGTTGCACAATTCGTTCGCTTCGAAGTAGGTGAAGGTATTGAGAAGAAAGCGGAAATGAGCTTCGCTGACGAAGTTGCTGCTGCTCAAGCTGCTGCTGCACAATAATTTTTGCCTTTAAGTGGAAGTTAAAAAAGCCCCATTCGGGGCTTTTTTTTAGACTATAAATTTTCTAATAAGTGCTCAAATGTATAGCTTTCTTTCTGATCCGAGAGATAAAGCGAAACATGACTTTCAGGGTAAATTGAACACAAGTGTTCTGCTAATGTTTCGAGTTTCTCAGTGTGGTGTTGAGTGGGAATAAAATGAGTATTTTCGCCATGATCAATTACAATCACGTTTAAGTGATGACACAACAGGTGGTGAGTAATATTATCCAGTGCAATTGCATATTGAGTTTCAAAATCTATTTCGTCATCATCTTCAAATAAGCTGTCATAATTAAATTCTGCAGCAGAATCGATTTGATCGAGTTCCAAATTTTCTTCAAGATTTTCATATTGTTCAAAATAATTGAAAATTTTCTCTAAAATGATCGAGATATCATAGTTCGCGTCTTCTATTACATTTAAGTTTTTGAATTTTTTCTCTAATAACCAACTAAAATTATTAAACTCGCATCCAGCTAAGATAGAATTTGAAATTTCGAAATCTGACATCCATGTCATCATCCAATCTGAAGCTGATTCTTGTTCGTTAATTTGGGGGAAGTCTGTGAAATTAAGGGTTGGAAAATTCTGGATAAAGAGTGTTCTTAGTTGTTCTTGTGCATTCATTTCTATATCTCATGCTCATAAAAATATATAATTTTAAGCTTATATTTAACATTCAAAGGTTTGTATGGCAAATAAAAAAAATCTAAGTATTGGTGTGGCGTTGGTAATAATTGTGGCTGCCTTTTTGGGCTTAGATTTAACTACCAACAAGCCATTGGAGCAAGCGACCAGTTCGGCAACGCAAGTTGAGCCAAGCCAATCAACTAAACCAGCGAAGAATAAAGCCGAGATTGAAGTTGGATTGGATTTAATTCGAGAGGCTTATGATCGCAAGCAAAGCAATGTACAGGTCAAAGCATATGGTGGTGTTAGAGCGGTATTACCTGATGATCATGACGGCTCACGGCATCAAAAGTTTATTTTAGGATTGGAAAATGGGCTGACCGTATTGGTGGCGCATAATATTGATCTTGCACCTCGAATTAAAAATATTCAAAAAGGGGACAGTGTTGAGCTTTATGGTGAATATGAATATACCGATAAGGGTGGCGTGATTCATTGGACACATCATGATCCTCAAAATCGTCATGTGGGAGGTTGGTTAAAGCACAAAGGTCAAGTCTATCAATAGAAAAATCCCTGCAGGGCTATTCCACTAAGGCGCTACAATCATCTTGCTGCTGGGAAGGGGATACTTTGCAGTGTATGAATCAAGAGTTTAAGGAGGGGTAAGTTGATTTAATAAATCAAGCTGTTTAAATGCTTTTGAAACCAGGAAGTCAGCATGTCCCACCTCATTCGAGAAAATAATTTTTTAAAAATTTTAGAAATAAATCTATCGGTTATTTTGATTTGTTTTAATTGTATCCACGTATATTTACCATTCCACGATTCGAAAGGTATCAATGGCTTTATTCGATATTTAAAGTGATGAAAATTTTTTTATGCGAAGTCTTATTCATCACTTTAAAGTAGATCGTATTCTAAATGCTCGTCATTTGCGTTTTTTGGCGTGATTTCCAGCTTGGGACAACTTTACCGATATAAGCATCAACACACCATAGCGGTCCAATCAGAAGAAATTGGAGGTCTTTGAAGAAAGAAGGTTTTTTACCTTCAACTTTGTGTCCATAAAACTGTCCAATCCATGCAATAACAAATACACCAATATAAAAACCGACGCCAACAGGTAGAACCCAAATTAACCATGCCATGATTAAAATCAAAGCAGACATTGCTACGGCTAATACAAGATCTAAACGAGCATAGAATACTAAAGTGAGGATGATCAGTAGTGCAGTGAGTAATGCGCTAAAGTGAGCCAGCATACCAATAATCGAAAATAGAATTGCGGGTACGCAAACCCAGTGAATAGATTTATTGGTTGGATCTTGATGGCTTTCACTATATTCATCTAACCATTCAGAAATCGTCTTCATCAGCCACTCCTTGCATACAGTGCTTATTTTTAAATGTAATTAGTTTTATGTTTATCAATATAGTTTAGATTTTATATTTGGTCAAAACCCAAATGGGTTGAAATGAACTCAAAAAGATCAATGGGGGAGAGGAGAGTTTGATTTTAAAAAAGCTCAAGCATTGATTAAATCGAAGCCATTAAAAAAGCCACTGTTAAGTGGCTTTTCCGTATAAATGCATGCTTCAAAATTGATTAAGAATTTGGACCATCTACACGTTCAATACTTACACTTGCTGTACCAGCATTGGTAATACCAAGTGATTTAGCTGCGCCATAAGATAAATCAACAACACGGTTACCATGGAATGGACCGCGATCGTTTACTTTAACGATTACGCTTTTACCATTGTTCTTGTTTGTCACGCGGATATAACAGTTCAATGGCAGGCTACGGTGAGCAGCGGTTAATCCATTCATATCGAATGTTTCACCACTCGCAGTTTTGCGACCGTGGAATTGACGACCATACCATGACGCAACGCCAGTTTGGCTGAAGCGACGAACAGTATTAGAAGCAACGTCATTTAATTTATCAATAACTGAAGGTTCTTCTTTAGGGACTTGGATTTTCGCAGCGATTGTTTCACGACGAATTTTGTCACCTGAGCGCTCAGTGATTGCTAAACTGTTCAAGTTTGAAAAGTGTGAGTTAAAGCTACTGGTGTCTTTACTAATGACACGAGAAGCAAGACTCGAGTTTTCAGCATCATTATTTAAATATGATGACTGAACAAGTTCTGCATTTGCCTGAGTCATACTCAGACCAATCGTCAGAACAGATAAAAATTTAAGCGAAGCATGCATCGTTTAACTCCTTGGAACCACAATCTAATCTTCTAAGTCGCTGAAAATTAACCACTATGGTCTGTAAATTCACTTGTGCAACTGCATTTAACGGTAAAGGATAATATTCATGGTGGCATAAAGGTGTCTAGCTTTATTTTAACTTTAGTTACAAAAACCACAAATTATCACAAAAAACGGTTATAAAATAATCAATATTGTAACATATTATGTAAAAAGTACATTTTGTGATCTTATTTGCAAAAATAAATATTGACTTTTGTATTTTATTTGAAATAACCAGTCTTAACGACTGGCAATTTCTGTCCCCAAAAGCCATAAAGCGGTGGCATACATACGGCTTCGATTATAGGTAGTAATCACTTGAAAGTTAGGGTAGGTGATATAGTAGACAGATCCATAACTCTCTTGTAATTGAATGACATTGACCATATCCAAGTCATCAATTTTGACAATTGGGTTCATTGGACTGATGCCTTGAGTCTTAAGTGCACCATAGGGTGTTGGTAAGGCTAAATCTTTAGCGATCACTCCTTCAGGATTTGATCCGCTATAACGTGCTGGAAAGGCAATCGGCTGATTACGTTGCCAACCGTGTTGTGCCAAATAATTTGCAATTGAGCCAATCGCGTCTACAGCTGAATTTCTAAGGTCAATATGACCATTACCATCGTAATCAACACCAAATTTAGGAATATTACTTGGCATGAACTGAGGATAACCTACAGCGCCAGCATAAGAACCAACCACTGAATTAGCTGGAATTCCATCTTTATAAGACCATGCAATCAGTGCGCTCAGTTCGTCTTGGAAATATTGTGCACGACGCTCATAACCAAAACCAAGTGTGGCTAAAGCATCACGAGTCACGAAATTACCTTTATTTGCACCAAATCCAGTTTCCACACCCAGAATCCCTAGAATGATCGACTGTGGTACACCAAACTGTTGTTCTGCACGATTCAGCGTATCTGCATATTGTTGCTTAAAGCGAACACCACGTTGAATCGTCCCCTCAGCTAAAAAATTCGTTTTATAGCTATACCATGGCTTGCTTTCACCCGGACGGTTCATAATATTGATGATATTGGGGATATTTTTGGAGCCATTCATAGCCCAATCGACTTGTTCTGCGGTCAAGCCATAGGTCTGCATGGTTTTTAATTTGAAATTGTTATAATTGGGATCAGCAGCAAAATCATTCGCTTGGCAAAAACTTGTAACTGTAAAAGCACCTAAAATTAATGAAAGTCGCTTAAATTTGCTGAGAAGATTTGGTTTTAACATAAGGGTAGATGTTCCAAAATTATTATCGATGCGTATGTCTTAACATAATAAAGCCAAAATTGGCTTTTAAAGTAGATTTGGGATTGAAACCATCAGGTCAAAATGGAAGAGAATTTCTATACCTATAAGATATCATTGACTCTACTTATATTTACAAATGCTTAAACAAAAAATCATAAAGCTTTTTGTACAGTAAAATTGATTCATCAAGTACAAACTTAATGAGATAAACAGTGTACGCAAAAACACATCTGAAATACATGTGCAATACATCAATTTATTCATTTTCCATATGATTCTAACTTAATCGATAATCATGAATTTTCGATGAATATTGATCATTAAAAGCTATGTTTTATTGAATTTTTTCTAGATTTTAAATGATGCTAAAGAATCATTTGTAGATTTGGGGAAAGTTAGATTAAAAAACATATTTAAGTTCACTGAGACATAAAACGATTGGTGCAACTGTATATGGCATTATTGTAGTGATTTAAAAGCGTCAGGAAGGGTTAATATGCTTGATTTCGGATGTGAAAAAACATTTTGGGGCTTTTTCTTTTTGAGTAGAGGAACTTCTTTACTTTACTTTTATTCATTTCAAACAACAATTTAGTGTTATGACATATCTATATGCATGGACTAATTCATTAAAAATAATTTTTATCTTGATGCATAAAAAAGCCTTACTTCGGTAAGGCTTTTTAGACGAATCATATTTTACAGCAATCATATGAGATTATTGAATAAATAAAGTATCATGATACTCAGAAGCTGCGTAGAGCTCTTCTTTGGTAAAGTTAGGAATGAGTTTATCAATCGCGATATGAACAGCTTTTATCACGGCAGATGAGCCTAAATCTGCAGCTTTACGTTTGATCATGCCTAAATCAAGCGTCTTATTAAAGTCATTCATAAAGTGACGAACCAATGCTTCAGCAAATTGTTTGTAATATTCACTGAGCAATGTACGATTGATTTCATTTCCAGCTTTCACTTCTGCAAATATATTCTTAATATTTGTCACAAGCTCAGGTTTTAGCGCTGCCCCAACACGATAATTACCTTGCGGATCTTTAAATAAACTTTTCTCTGAAAATTCAATGGAGTGACGAACAACATCATTCGGTGATTTACTGAGTAATTGTTTAAGCAAAACAGCAACAGTTGACTTGATATAACCAGCCAACTTTTCAGCAGTATCTCGTTTGTCACTTGCTGGGAAGCGACGAACAAGTTCAACTAAAATTGCATTAATGATTTCTTCATTAATCGCAAGCGCAGTTTGATCACGTAAAGGATAAAGTGGCTCGTTAGAGTTTTTTTTCTCTATTCCTGTTTGAATGCTTTTAAGGAGTGCATCAGAAGGAATAAAACCAAAATAGGACATCGTTAAAACCTCTACATTTATTCATTTTATTGTCGTGCCAATCGAATTGGCTTAGGCATCCATGCTAAGTCAGATACACGGCAGGGGTTAATGTCTAAACCACCACGTCTTGTATAGGTCGCATATACCATGAGTTTCTCAGGATTAAAGGTTCGCCACAAGTCTGCGTACATTTGTTCAACGCATTGTTCATGGAAGCCATTATGCTGACGAAATGAAATAATATAAGCTAAAATGCTTTTATAACAAGGCTTTTGACCTTGATATCGGATGAACACTGTTCCCCAATCGGGTTGACCTGTGACTGGACAGTTACTTCTTAATAAATGTGAATATAGTTCGATTTCAACTGATTCAGGATTTTCCTCTAATTTAAGTAAACTCGCGTCAGGATGATTTTCTAATCGTTCTGGCACTAAGTCATCTATACATAATCCTTTTGGTATACTGATCAATAATTCATCTGCTTGGAAAAGCCTGAGTTTTACATCGGCTTGAGCTGATTTTGAAAGATCATTTTCAACAGTCTGTATAAAAGCTTCTTTGGACTCGAACTTGGTAAAGTTCATACTATTAAAGTAGAGCTTTAAAGATTTTGATTCGATTAAATTAGGCGAAGTCGCAGGTAACTCAATACGTCCAATCGCAACTTGAGGAATCCCTTTCGCATTTAACCAAGAGATTTCAAAAACATGCCACCAGTCTTTACCTTGGTAAATGCCTTCGATATTCGCATAATTTTCACGCGCTTGAGCACGAGAAATAGGGAAAAGAATACTGGGTTGATATTCAGTTGGGTAATGGGTGTCTTTACCCAATAAAGATTGTTCTACACTCATTATTCACGCATTCCTGAACCACGAGAAAGTAAATAGTAGGCGATCGCATAGAGAATGCCACAGCATACTGTTACAAAGATTAATGAAAGAGTTACGTTTACATCGCTATGACCTAAAATACCGTAGCGGAACGCATTGACCATATACACGATTGGATTGATTAAGGATAAGTTTTGCCAAAATGGGCTAAGCGCACTGATGGCATAAAAAACACCGCCTAAATAAGTCAGGGGGGTTAATACAAATGTAGGGATAATTGAAATATCATCAAACGATTTGGCATAAACTGCATTGATCAAACCACCCAATGAGAACAATAATGCAGTCACAACCACGGTGTAGATGGTAATAAAAATATTGTGGATCGCGAGATCTGTAAAAAATAGGCTCATTAACGTGACAATAAGACCGACTAAAACACCGCGACAAACACCACCAATCACATAGCCCCATAAAATAAGGTGTAATGGGACTGGGCTCATCACCAGTTCTTCAATACTTTTTTGAAACTTAGCACTAAAGAAACTTGAAGAAACGTTTGAATAGCTGTTAGTGATAATCGCCATCATGATCAAACCTGGCACGATAAATTGCATATAGCTAAATCCACCCATTTCACCAATACGCGAGCCCACTAAGTTACCGAAAATCACAAAGTATAGGCTCATCGTGATTGCAGGCGGTAACAGTGTTTGAGGCCAAATTCGCATAAAACGACGAACTTCTTTTTGCACTAAGGTGAACAGCGCAACTTTGAGCTGGTTAAAGTTCATTGTGCAGTACCTTCCAGATTTTTTTCGACCATTTTTACAAAAAGTTCTTCTAAACGATTCGATTTATTACGCATGCTTGAAACTGTAATACCTTGAGATTCAAGCAATTGGAATAAATCATTCATGGAATGAGATTTGTCTAAAGTGACCTCGAGAGTAACAGGATCAATCAAATTGAAACGTACCCCAATGATCTCGATGTTGATTGGTTCAATTGGAGATTCTAAATCGAAAATAAAAGATTCTTCATTGAGCTGATTTAAGAAAGACTTCATTGAGGTGTCTTCTTTAATCACACCACGATCAATAATGGCAATACGACGACAGAGTTGTTCTGCTTCTTCTAAATAATGCGTTGTCAGAATAATAGAGGTACCGTTATTGTTCATTTCAGTTAAGAAATCCCACATTGAACGACGTAATTCGATGTCCACACCTGCCGTGGGCTCATCTAAAATCAAAAGCTTAGGCTCATGCATCATCGCACGTGCGATCATCAAGCGGCGTTTCATACCACCAGAAAGCATACGCGCTTGTACGCCGCGTTTGTCCCATAAACCCAATTTTTCTAGATAATGTTCAGCACGTTGTTCAGCGAGTTTCTTCGGAATGCCGTAATAACCTGCTTGTGTCACCAAGATATCAAAGGTCTTTTCAAAATGACCAAAGTTAAATTCTTGAGGAACAATCCCAAGGCATTGCTTTGCTTCTGAAGGATGGGTATCTAGATTATGTCCAAAAATCTCAACTGTACCTGACGTCTTTTTAGTCAATGAGCTGATAATGCTGATCGTTGTAGATTTCCCTGCGCCATTTGGACCCAATAACGCATAAAATTCACCTTCAGGTACACTCAAGTCGATACCTTTTAATGCCTGAAACCCATTTTTATAGGTTTTGGATAATTCCCGCAACGTCAAAGCTTCAGTCATAGAATTCTCTTGGCTTAAATAATAGGGATATTGTGAGCGATCTACTCTAATAAACCAAGTAATTGCATAGGAATTATGTGTTGCATTTTTGGGATGTTGTATAAAGTCTAAGCAATGAATTGAAGGTCTGAGATATAGTTGCTTTACCTATTGGTTTTTTTTGTTATGATGTGCGCAATCTAAAATGCGCTCATAGCTCAACTGGATAGAGTACAGGTCTCCGAAGCCTGTGGCGTGGGTTCGAGTCCCGCTGAGCGCACCAATATTTATTCAAAATAAAACAAAATATAGATATAATGTATTGAAAATCAAATACTTAATTAAGTACACATGCCAAAATATACCTAATCTTATCAGGATATAGTTGTAAGAAATAAGGATACAAATAAGGATATAATGGATTCGATAAATTTTTGTATCCTTATTTGATATGGCTAAACAGATTACACCTCTAACAGATTCGAAGTGTTCAGGCGCAAAACCGAAAGAAAAAGACTATTCTTTATATGATGGGAATGGCTTAATTTTGTTCATTCGAAAATCGGGTACTAAGGTTTGGCGTTACAAATATAAAAAAACTAATGGCAAAGATGGACTAATGACTTTAGGTAATTTTCCATCTTTGACCTTAAAGCAGGCGAGAGATAAACGTCGTGACTATGAAAAGTTACTTGCTCAGGACATAGACCCCATTGAACATCAAGCCACTCAAAAAATTAAAAAGAGTGATGCTTTTAGTTTTGAGGCAGTAGCTAGAGATTGGCATAAGGAATATACCAATACAGGCAGATGGATTGAACATACTTCTTTTAAGGCTTTACGTGTTTTAGAAAGCTATGTCTTTCCTTTGATTGGTGATACACCAATTGATGAAGTGAAGTCGAAAGATTTAGTTGTTGTCTTGCGTTCAATTGAGGAAAAAGGCTTAACTGAAGTCTTAAAAAAATCACGCCAGCGTTTTAATGCTATTTTCGCCTATGCCATTTCTAGAGGTTTGATTGAAGACAATCCAGCATATTTCTTAAAGGATGTTTTTGTGCGCACTAAAAAGACAAAGCATTATCCTCAATTACCTTTAGAGAAATTGCCTGAATTACTGCAAAGACTGAAAGTAGATAATGGCTATCCTTTAACAAGGTTATGCACCGCATTTACTTTGCATGTGTTTGCTCGTTCAAGTGAAATACGTTTTGCACGTTGGACAGAGTTTGATTTAAAGAATGCAATGTGGACGATTCCAGCAGTGCGTAAACTGGTCAAAGGACAGCGTTTTTCTGATCGCGGTGCAAAGATGAAAACTGAGCATCTTATTCCTTTGTCACCTCAAGTTATTTCAATTTTAGAAGATATTAAAGTTTATAGCGGAATGACGAACAATGTGTTTCCTAAGAATGGTGACCCTCAAGGTTTTATCTGTGACAAGGTTGTAAATGATACTTTGCGCCGTATTGGATATGACACTGAAAAGGATGTTTGTGGGCATGGCTTTAGGGGAATGGCTTGTTCTGCTCTGGTACAAAGTACATTATTCCAAAAGGAAGCTGTAGAGAAACAAATGAGTCATCAAGAGCGTGATCAAGTACGTTTGGCTTATACCCATCAAGCAGAATATATGGAAGAAAGAAGGGCTATGTTGAATTGGTGGAGTGATTATTTGGATGCCAATAGAGAAAATTATATAAGTCCTTATGATTTCACTCAAAAGTTTTTAAATGAAGAGGTTATAAATTTTAGATATGCAAAATTATTAAAATAAGATCGAGTAAAAATTTAAAATGTTAAAAATAATTTAAGTTTATCTTAATATTTTAAATTTCATTAATTTTATTTTGTTTAAACCATATATTGCTAAAAAAAGATATTGACAAATTTGTCCATGGGGTTGTTTTGTCGAATGCTTAAAACAACCCTGATTTTTGAAATTATTTTAGTTTGGTGAGGTAGTGTGATCAAATTTTCTTCAATATACTGTTTAGTAAATCTTAATATTTTTTTGATTTATATTGATTTTTAATATTTAAAATATGTGATTTTTAAATAATAAATATAGCAAAATATAGTTTATATTTTTATGCCTTTATTTTTTTGTAAGTCAATGCTCTATGTTTATGTTTTTAGGAATCAATCTAAAAAAAGAAGGTATTCAAAAAATGTTTGAATACTTTAAGACAGCCATTGATGACTGTGAGTCAATTACAAATACAATCGAAAAAAAATATGCTCAAAAACATGTAGAGAAATTAAATGGTCAAAATGATGATGGAACGTATAGTTATCAGATTGGAGTTTTAGTCTATACGGAGCAATACAAGCTAATTAGAGCTAAGCAATTATTGGAAGATGATTTACAGAAGTATTTAGGACGTAATTTAGATTTTTATTCACCTATGCTTGATCTTGTTTTCGAACCTGATGCTTCTGAGCAGATTTTAGAAAAAGAATCTGAATTCCTTCAATCTTTAGGTGATCCTAATAAATATATTTATAGTCAAAATCTGGCTGTTCATGTTGAGTATTTATTCAGAATTTTGATAGCTGTTCACTTCCTAAAAGTGATTGAAATAGAATTGTTTAAACCAGATGTTAAAGATATAGAAATTCACAAAGTGGCTTTGTATTTTGATTTTTATTATCGTTTATTGCCAGCATTTAAAGGGGTGGATGAGTATAAGAGTATTCGAGCTAGAATGAATAAATATAAACAAAATATAAAATTATTTTTAGCTGAAAAACTTCAAAAAGACTATGTGCTAAATGAATATCGAAAAGGTGTATGGAAAAATAAAGCTCAATTTATAGATTTTATATTAACGAAAATTAATCATGATCTAGCTGATGAAAAAGATCATATTAAAGAATCGACTGTAAAGCGGTGGTTACGCAAACAAACCTAAGTTTTTTTAGGTAGTTTGCTAGCAACGTGTTTTACTCAAAGATTCACGTTATACAAAATGAACCCATATTTATGTATCTATGGGTTTTTTTATGTCTATTCAGCCAATGCGTGTGCAATTCAAAAATGTTTGCAAAATTTTAGATGTTAGTCGTGAATCACTACGACATATTATTCGAACTGACCTTACTTTTCCTCGCCCAATTAAAATGGGTGAATCTAAACAATCACCAGTCTATTTTGATTATGCCGATCTAATGGAATGGCATAACAAGCAAAAAGCCAATGCGCTTTCTGAGGCTTGATAATGCAACAACACAGTAATCACGAAAAAGCAGGATTTATCAATCCTGCTAAGGGGAACGTTTACCCTACAATTTCACTCCAAGAACAGCTTAATCAGCTTTATCTTGAATATAGCTTCTCCTCACATTGGGCAAGCATAGCAGCGAAAACTTTACGTCATGAGGGGCAAATACGTAAACCATATTTAAAGAAGAAAATAGACAGTTTGAAAGAGAAAATTCAGCTACCACTTGAATTTACTGAGGTGAAATAGATTGAAAAACATCCTTTTAAACCTCGTTAAGCTTGTCTCTATATGGTTTATCACAGTGTTGCTTCTTGCAAGCTGTGGTTTACCTGCTTATGCTAAGCACGTTCATCAAAAAGCAGATGAATTAGCTTTGGTCGGCTATAACTTACAAGGCGTACAACTCAGCAGAGTGATTGTACGTAATATCTCTATGCGTTCGCATTTTATGGTGAGGCTGGAGAGGGACACGCTTGCGTGTGCAGGAAACCTTGTAGTCCTGTCGACCAACCCTTTTCAGTTTTGCCACCATCATTTGGTCGTGATTGGCAAAGCTTCTTATCAACTACAAGGAGCACAATTTATCGTGCCTATTTCTAGCGATTACGCAAATAAAAAGGCGGTGACATTATGACGAATGCCACCACCTTAGAACCTAAATTAATTATAGCAAATAGTGTGCTCAGCCAAAATCCTAATGATCTTGAAAATAATGGAATTTTTGAGAGATTTGGCTTTTCTGATCAGCCTTTCTATTTTGATCCTTATAGTATTGATATCAATGGCTATAAGATTTGTCACCCTTTAAATATGCCTGTCGTAAATGGACATTTAGAGTTGATCCAATGTGCTGTTTTAGAGAATGGTAAACGAGTTCAGGTCATACCAGATGGTGTAGTACATGGCTTTGCATACTACGGCGAACTTAAAAAAGATCAGCCTGTCATAGTGACCTATGGTTTGGAGGCTTTTTTTAAAGTCGGTCAAACAGGTTACGCCGTGGTTTTAGTGATTTTACCTCACCTATGTTTGGGTCATTTACCTGAGTTGGGCAAGGCAGATTTTAAGCAAGTGGAACAATGTATTCAGCAACTTGAGCAAGCAGGTTATGAATATATTTATTTGCCAATTCGACCAGAGCATAAGCGATTGATAGAGGATATAGAGCACAATACACATGCTCGAATTATTGATCAATATACGCATGACTACTCTATAGATTTATCTCAGTATGATCTAACAGAGGAGGTTTTATACTTTTTAGATCAGGCGACTACTTTAAATCATAGCCCCGTAGATTCATGGGAAGAGCCTTTAAAAATCACCTCTGAATTATTGCCTGTAAAGCTTTTAACATCTGATATGTTGCCACTTGATCTAGATATGTATTGTCGGGATGAAGCGAAACGTGCGGATAATATGACGCCTGATTTTGTTGCTGTTTGCTTACTAACTTCATTGGGTGCATTGATTGGAGCGAGAGTTGCGATAAAGCCTAAGCAGTTAGATGACTATGCTTTAGTGCCAAACTTATGGGGTGGCATTATTGCACCACCAAGTAGTAAGAAAAGCCCAGCGATTAAAGCAGGAACACGTCATTTAGACCGTTTGGTAAGCCAAGCTCAGGAACAGTTTAAAGAAGCTAAAGCAGAAAGCTTTGCGAATGAGCTTGTGGCAAAGGCGACAGAGAAAGAGCTGTCTAAGCAACTCACTAAAGCAACTTCAGATGATGAACGAAAAAAGATTGCTTTAGAAATTGCCAAATTGCAGGAAGAGATAAATACACAACCTGTATTAAAGCGGTATTTTACTAATGACTCGACACCTGAAGCACTTGCGGAGCTAGAACGAAGTAATCCGAATGGTATTTTGGTTGTTCGTGATGAATTGGTGGGTTGGCTGAGTTCCTTAGATCAAAATGATACAGATACTGGTCGAGCTTTTTATTTGGAGGCTTGGAATGGTACAGGAAGTTATCAATTTGATCGGGTAATGCGTGGATCAGGGCTGATTGAAAATCATTGTTTGTCTGTACTTGGTGGTATTCAACCAGATAAGTTGATGAGTTATCTAGAAAAGACCATTAAGGGAATGGGGAATGATGGTTTATTACAGCGTTTTCAGTTGCTTATTTACCCTGATGTTTATGATTGGCAATACGTAGACCAAGCTAGCGATAAAGAGGCTAGAAATGCGGTATTTAGCTTGTTTAAAGCCATAGATGAGTTAAATGAATATGAACTAGTGAAATTGGGTGCACAACCGACAGATGAGTTTAATGGCCGTCCTTATTTCAGGTTTACGTCTAAAGCTCAGGAACTTTATAAGGCATGGTCAGAGAATATGAATGGGCACATTATTCCCAATGAAGAGCATCCGATCATTCAAGAACATTTAACTAAGTATGGAAAGCTAATGCCGTCATTGGCACTGATTTTTCATTTGGTTGATGGTGTGCAACTAGGAAGCCGACTAGGCGGTATTAGTAAAAGAAGCACTGAAATGGCGATACAGTGGTGTGAATATCTAGAGAGTCATGCACGGCGCATTTATGGGCTAGTATTGCACGCTTCATCCTTTAAGGCAGGTTTACTTGCAAAGAAGCTTAAAGCTTTAAATGAAAGCGATGTATGGCGTTTAAATGGTTTTAAAGCACGGGAGGTACACCGTAAGAATTGGAAAGCACTCACAGATATTGAATCAGTTAATGAGGCGCTTGACATTCTAGTGGATCATTATTGGTTAAAGGTTCAAGAGATAGAATCGAGTGTTAAGGGTGGGCGACCAACGGTTTTATATGAAATCAATCCCAAAATTTTTAAATAACTTGAATAAGTACACCGACAAAACTGACAAAACCTAGTTCTGTCAGTTTTGTCAGTGCATATTTCGGGCGTATGAGAAAATAAAATAGTGAATCAGTGCATTGATTGGGTAGGGGGTTAATACATTGCTTTATAAATGATGATTACATAACAGAATATGCATGTTTCTAATTTTATAGGTAGGGTAATTGATGTACTAAAACGGGAAAATCGGTATACCGTTTTTTAAAATTATATAAATTTTAAATATATGAAAAATATAAATTAATTCAAGAAAACGGCACTATTAATTTTCAAAAAAAAGAGAGAAATCCGGCACTATCCTTCTGTATTTTAGGGCAAACCGCATATAGGTTTAGAATTTTGATGGGTTTGCTGTTTTTTTATTCATATTAGAGCTAAAGCATGATTGCTGATTTATTAAGAAAAGGTACTATAGTCCACTGATATATACATAATAAATTGTGGAACCCGATTCATGACCCAAGTGCAACTCCAACAACTCCAAAAACAGCTCTGGAATATCGCAAATACCTTACGTGGGAAAATGGGAGCGGATGAGTTCCGTGATTACATCTTGGGTTTTATCTTCTTTAAATACTTATCTGAAAAATCAGTTAACTTTGCCAATGAATTGCTTGACGGCGAAGACTTTAGCTTTTTAGAGTTAGATGAAAGCAATGCCGAGCATGTGCCGTATATCGAAGAAATTAAAAAAAATGCCATTAGCGAAGTCGGTTATGCCTTAACACCCAAGCAACTGTTCCATACGCTTGCTGAACGTGGTCGTCAGGGTGAGTTTATTCTGGATGATCTAACAGCAACGTTAAAAGCCATTGAGCAAAGTACTTTAGGTACAGATTCAGCCGATGACTTTGCCAACCTGTTTGAAGATATGGATCTTAACTCAAGTAAGTTGGGGAACACGGCGAGTGATCGTAATGAATTGGTGGCGAAAGTTCTTAGCCATTTAGATGATATTGATTTTGATATTTCCAATACAGAAGCGGATGTATTGGGTGATGCTTATGAATATCTCATTGGTGAGTTTGCCTCTGGAGCAGGGAAGAAAGCAGGTGAGTTCTATACACCGCAATCGGTTTCGACTTTACTAGCCAAGATTGTGACACAAGGTAAAGATCGCTTACGTTCAGTCTATGATCCAACGTGTGGTTCAGGTTCATTACTTTTACGTGTGAAGCGTGAAGTGAAAGATGTAGATATGATTTACGGTCAAGAGATGAACCGTACCACCTACAACTTGGCACGTATGAACATGATTCTGCATGATGTGCATTTTGCCAAGTTTGACATTAAGCAAGAAGATACCTTAATCCGTCCTCAGCATCTCGATAAACGTTTTGACGCCGTAGTGGCGAATCCTCCATTTTCTGCGAAATGGTCAGCCGATCCGCTATTTTTACAAGATGAGCGTTTTAGCAGTTATGGCAAGCTTGCACCAAGTTCAAAAGCGGATATGGCATTTGTTCAACACATGCTTCATCACTTAGATGAAAACGGTACGATGGCAGTGGTCTTGCCCCACGGCGTTTTATTCCGTGGTTCAAGTGAGGGCGTGATTCGTCAATACTTGATTGAGCAGATGAATGTGATTGATACCATCATTGGTCTACCTGCCAATATTTTCTATGGTACGTCTATTCCGACCTGTATTTTGGTGCTGAAAAAAGACCGTGAGCATAAAGACAATATTCTGTTTATTGATGCCAGCAATGAGTTTGAAAAGCAAAAGACTCAGAACAAGTTATTGCCTGAGCATTTAGACAATATTATTGGTGCATTTGAAAACCGTCAGAATATTGAGAAATACGCCAAAGTTGCCACTTTGCAAGAAGTGAAAGACAACGACTTTAACTTAAATATTCCTCGTTATGTCGATACCTTCGAAGCCGAAGCAGAAATTGATTTAGATGCGATTGCGAAACAGCTTCAAGCTTTGGAAGTGGAAAGCCAAAAAACTGATGCTGTAATTGCAGAGTTTTGTAAAGAGCTAGGCATTGATTCGCCTTTTGCGGAGGTGAAGTAATGGCTACACCTAAGTTACGCTTTGAAGAGTTTGCTGGGGATTGGTCTCTAAAATCCATTAATGATATTGCCTCTAAAGTGGGTAGTGGTAGTACACCTAGAGGTGGATCAGAAGCTTATGTCGATGAAGGCATAATTTTTATAAGAAGCCAAAACGTTAACGATAATCAGCTTATCTTGGATGATGTTGCGTATATACCTGACTCTACACATGCAAAAATGTCAGGTAGTAAAGTATTGCGTAGAGATATCTTACTAAATATTACAGGTGCATCTATTGGGCGTAGTTGCGTTGTACCTGAGAACTTTTCAGAAGGAAATGTAAATCAACACGTTTGTATTATCCGCACTCCAAATGATAATCCTATTTTTGTCCAATCATTTTTAAGTTCTGACAATGGACAAAATCATATTCAATCTAAACAAGTTGGTGGTGGGCGTGAAGGCTTAAATTTTCAGGCAATCCGTTCAATTGATTTTGAGATGCCAACGAAAGAAGAACAAACTAAAATTGCTTCTTTTCTTTCCGCAGTGGATGAAAAGATTAGCCAACTAACCCAAAAACATGAACTGCTCAGCCAATATAAACAGGGCATGATGCAAAAGCTCTTTAGTCAGCAGATTCGTTTTAAGGCGGATGATGGGAGTGAGTTTGGAGAGTGGGAGGAAAAGGTCTTAATAGACTCGGTTGATACTAATATCAAATGGAGTTTCACGGGTGGTCCGTTTGGTTCTAATCTAAAATCTGATGACTACACTGAGTCAGGTATCAGAATTATTCAACTTCAGAATATTGGTGATGGTTTATTTTTAAATGACTATAAAATTTATACGTCATTGAAGAAAGCAGATGAATTGCTAAGCTGTAATATTTATCCAAATGAAATCCTAATTTCTAAAATGGGTGATCCAGTTGCTCGGTGTTGTATTGTTCCTAACCATCATGAGCGTTATGTAATGTGCTCGGATGGAATACGTCTAGTCGTAGATAAAAAAAGATACTCACATATCTTTATGTTTTATCAAATTAATTATCAAGATTTTAGGCAGAGTGCTTCCGATGTTAGTACGGGGTCAACAAGAAAACGAATTGGATTGAGTGATTTAAAACAGTTACCAATCAAAGTGCCGTGCCTAGAAGAACAAACCAAAATCGCTAATTTCTTATCGAGCATCGACCAAAAAATTGAAGTTGTGGCACAGCAAATTGAACAAGCGAAACAGTGGAAAAAAGGCTTGTTACAGCAGATGTTTGTTTAAGTTTTTAAAGTCAAATCTTATAGGGAGGTTTGGCTTTTTTGTATTTTATAGAGGGTAAAAATGAAAAAATTATTCATAAGTTTAATACTTTGTAGCAGTACATTATTTACTGTACCAATGGCAGTCGCAAATACAAAATTCTCAATTACAGAGATGGCAAAGGTAAAACTGGATACGCTAAGTTTTAAAGAAATTATGCGCCAGTTTTATAGTGGGCAAATGAGCAGAGCATTTTTAGACGACGAAGAATTAGAAAAAATGCCACATGTTGCTTTGGGGCAAGCTGATAAAGATCAATATTCGACAGTAGCACTCATGCACCCATTGGTTGAATATAAAAATAATGCCCATGAAACGCGCTATTTGATCATGATCGAAAAAATAAAAGTTAGTAATGAAGGCGGTGTTGTAAGTTGTCATGCCTGCACAGGTGAAGCTGATTTATTTAGTTTTAAAAAGCTAAAAAGTGGTCAGTATCAATTAGTCAGTCGCAATACTAAAAATGCTGAGTTCTCTGGCAGTTGGGGGCGTGTAGGACTTGATCTAAAAGAGATTGTTAAAAATATACAACCGCTAGGAAAAGATTTGGTAGGTAGTATTTTTACAAATGGGTATACCAGTACCGGAACTACAGAAACATGGTGGGAAGCCCTACATCTTCCTGAAAATGACTTTATTAATAGTTATGGTGTTGCTGATGCAGGAGCAGATAATGGCGGAAGTTATGAGGAAGACTCTCCTCTACACTATAGTTATGAAGGTCACTTGAAAGTGATTAATAATGGTGGTGAATACTTCCCCATAAAATTAACTTACGTGGGTGATAAGCCTACAGAGGATTATGAACATATCCGAAAAGTTAACTATTCCAAGCAAGTTATATTTAACCCAGTGAAAAAAGAATATAAGTAACTGAAATTGTAAAATCAGAGAATAAAGTATGAAAAAATTATTCATTATCTTATTGGTTCTAATACCTAGTTTAAGCCAAGCACAAACATTTTATTATGGTGAACCCGCAACTATTTCAGGCAAGCTTCTGAGAATCAAAAGCCTTCATCCAAATCAGGAAGTTTTTGGCGGTAATCAGATTGCGGTAACTTTGAATCAACAAATCAATGTTGATGGTGAGGAAGGTTTAGTTAAAACCAAACTCATTCAACTTGTTGATTATAAGAATAATCGCTATCAATCACTATTCAAAAATGAAGGAAAACAAGTACAAGTTAAATGTGAAGAGCTATTTAGAGGACATACAGCACATCACACGACTAAGGTTTTATGTGTTGTCGACTCAGTGAGTTACAAATAATTAGTTTTAATTTTCCCTTTCTGTTTTTGAGATGGTTAGGGAGAGGTAGAAAAATAAAATGGCAAATTGGTTGATAAGTGTTAAATACGAAGAATTTGATTTAGAAAGTGCATATGAAGAATTGCCCATCATTTATTGGAGTAATCATGCAGAAAATCAAAATTCAGGTTTTCAAGTAGGTGATCTAGTTTATATCTATGTGACTCAACCTGTTTCAAAAGTAATGTATCAATTTAAAGTTATTGATCAATCAGGCACGAATTATTCAATTGAACAACGTAAATATTGGAAAGACAAAGAGGGAATTGATTCATATACAGGAAATTTTTCAGTTTTACAGAAAATCTGCAAATTAGATAAATCGTCATTGTCTCGTTATTATTTTATTCAAATCGGATTATTGCCTAAAACGGATACGTTGCAAGCGAGACGAACAGACCGTAATAAAGCTCTGAATCATCCGATTAAATTATTACTGGATTTTATTGCTGAGCAATTTAAGACAGACGGTGTTGAATACGATTATCCAGATGAAGCTGGTTTAGAAAACGAAACCTTTCCTGAAGGTGCTAAGCAAACGGTTTTTGTGAATAAATATGAACGTAACCCTGAAGCAAGGGCTAAATGTATAGAAATTTATGGAACACGTTGTTATGTCTGTGGCTTAAGCTTTGAACATATGTATGGCTCATTTGGTAAAGATTTTATTCATGTACATCACCTAAAGCCTTTACACACGTTTGGTGCTGAGTATGAGGTAGATCCTAAAGAAGATCTACGACCTGTTTGCCCAAATTGTCATGCCATGCTCCATAAAACCGAAAATGGTATTCCAATGACGATTAAAAGGTTAAAACTTTTATACAGCATTTCTTTAAATAATCCACTTAGACAAACTTTTGAAGAATAAAAAACTCGAGATTTTGAATGCAACTTTATCAAAGCCAAACAAATAACTTAGTTGAACTTATTGAACGCCCTTTCCGTTTAGAACGAGAGATTCAGACTTTATTTGAGCAGAATTTAACTGAATTTACGGGGCTGATATTCGTAAAGTCAGAATTTACGATTAAAAGTAATCGAATTGATACGCTGGCATTTGATCCTGAAAGTCAGGCATTTGTGATTATTGAATATAAACGTGAACGCAATTACAGCGTGATCGATCAAGGAGTGTCGTATCTGAATCTGATGCTCGAGTACAAGGCGGACTTCATCGTTGAATATAATGAAACGCAAGATAAGCCACTGAAACGCCAAGATGTTGATTGGTCACAAAGCCGTATTATGTTTGTTTCACCAAGCTTTACAGATTTCCAAAAGCAGTCCACAAACTTTAAAGACTTAGGTATTGAGCTTTGGGAAATCAAACGTTATCAGGATGGCATTATCTCAGTAAATCCTTTGCAAAAAGCGAAGTCAGCGCCGTCGATTAAGCAAGTTAAAACGTCTGAATCTGAAGATATTCAAAAGATTGCCAAAGAAATTGTTCAGTATGATGAAGACTATCATCTGGCAAATAAATCAGATGATATAAAAGAGTTGTATGAGCAATATAGAGATTCAATTATTAGTTTGGCACCTGATTTAGAAGTTCATTCTAAGAAGATGTATATCGCATTACGTAAGGGTAAACGCAATTACGTTTATATGAATATAAGTGCCAAGCAAATTCGTATTTGGTTGAATATGCCATTTGAGAAATTAGATGATCCTAAGAAGTTAGCAAGAGATGTAACAAACGTAGGTCACTGGGGGAATGGTGACTGTGAAATCGTAGTCAATGATACAGAGAATTTGGAATATATTCTCAGCTTAGTGAAGCAAGTATTGAAGTAATGAATACAAGAATTGAGTACTTTCAAGAATTACTTGAGTTAGCGAAAAAATTTAAGCAACAACCTCGTGAAAAGACGTTTTTTGACACGGCGATCCGTAATCATTATGAAAATCCAACGACTGAACTATTAGAGTTTTTCTTAAATCCTCAAGAATCGCATGAGTTGGGGGAGGTCTTTTGGAAAGGCTTTGCCGATGTCGTTCAGGCGGAACTCAAGCAGGATGCAGGTATTTCAATTGGTCAGATTGAGCGATTAGAGCGTGAATGTGTAACGCATAGCGGTAATCGTATTGATCTGATGTTAGAGACTGACACACATTTATTGCTTGTTGAAGCAAAGATCTATCATCACCAAAACAATCCATTTCATGACTATATGAAATATGCAAAAACTCGGACAAATGATAAAGAAATTTTAGGTCTAATTCTGAGTATTCCGGGTAAAAGTGAGGCACAGAATTGGTATGGTATTTCTTATCAACAATTGGTGAATGCGGTACGACCATACTTGGCAGAGCAGATGCTGAGTTATCCCATGAACAAATGGAACCTCTTTGCTCGTGAATTTTTACTTCATCTTGAAAGCTATTACAAAATACAGAACTTAGATATGAACCGTGTCCAATTTATTTTTGATCATTACCAAGAGATTCAAGAATTACAGAAGCTGAAGACAAATACCATTAAAGAAGTTGTTGAAAAAATCAGTCAGCAATTGAATCTCATGATCGATAACTATGACTCCTACAATAAATATGAGTCATGGGGCGGTATACGTTTTTATAATGAATCATGGGGGAATACTTCAAATACAACGTTATGTCTTCATGAGAGCAAAGGCGAAACCGTATTCGGAGTCAATACATACATTCTGAACTTATCTAATGATTTGTATGACACAGTCTTTGAAATTTTAAGATGTAACTCTGATTCACGTTATGTGAGATGGGATATTGAGAAATATAGAAAAGGTGAGGAAGTCTGGTTGTGTATTTATTGGCATGCATCTGAAAACACGTATGAGGCACTAGAAAGTTTAATACTGGAAAAAGTAAGTTTATTAGATCAAATTGAAAAGACATTGCGATAGAAAAAAATTTTTAGCTTAGCAAATAGAACTAATCTAACAGTGAAAAATAGGCCTGAGACAGCACATACTTATTTCAAGTTGAATCTATTCTAAAAATTCAAAAGATTGATACAATTTGCATATTTCTGTGATTAAAGCCTTGTGTTTAAATTATAGTGTTTATTCATAATTAACAATAAGAAAATGAAAGCATTAATCACAGTAGGTTGCAAAACAGATCATGGAGGAATCATTGTACTTGGTGATTCCACTTTCTTAGTTGAGGGTAAAGCAGTTCACTTAGAGGGAATGACACACTATTGTCCTAAGTGTAAAGTCACTTCAACGGCGATATCTTCCAACTCTGGTTTTATGAAGGTGAATGGCAAAAGTATTATTGCTGTAGGCGATACATCAACTTGTGGTTCTAAATATTTAAAAATCTCTGATATGGCTGTGTTGAGTAGAGGGGCTTCACAAGAAAAATCTAGCGCCTCGCAATCATCATTGCTATCGAATTTGATCAATGAAAAAAAAGAAAAAATAATCAATAAGATATATTGGAGTTATGGAGACCAATTTACCCAATTAGAGCAGAAATCTAGATTTTTTGATGACTTAAATCTACATGTAGAAACATCGGGGTATGAAGTCGGAGAAACTGTGAATGTATCAGTAAGCCCAGAGCAAAGCGAAATTGATACTTTTGAACAATTTAATGTTTCAGTCACAATTGATAGCGAGGGTAAAGGTTTAGTCAAAAATGTTTTCCGCGATAAAACAATAAATATAGATACGGAATTTTAAATATGACAGGTATAACAGCAACAGCAGGTAATCAATCTGCAACAGTACAAGCAAAAAGACCTTTGTTTTCGACTTTATGGTCAAATTACCCTGTTGGCATGAGGGCTTCTGATGTATACGCTTTAGTAGGAGGGCAAGCTCTAGCGTTATATCAAGAGAATCCTACAGGCTATGCAAATGCATGTGCATTAAGATTAAGTCGGTCTTTTAATTATGGCGGTATGCCAATTAAGCAATCAACCAGAGGTTACAAAGTTAAAGGGAGCGATGATAAACCTTATCTATTGCGAGTGCGTGAGATGATTAGCTTTGTAGAGCTGAATTTAGGTAAGGCTGACATTACATTCAAACCAGCAAATAACGAAGATGTATCGTCTCAGCTGAGTGGAAAAAAAGGGATTATCATTTTTAAAGTTTCAGGTTGGGGTGATGCTTCGGGACACGTGACTTTGTGGAATGGAAGTGATTGTGGTGATAGTTGCTACTTTATTCATGATCGTCCAAATGTAAGAACAACAGATATCCTTTTTTGGAATTTAAGATAATGAAGTTTTTTCTAATTTTGATGATGAGTCTAGCAACTAGCGCATGTTATGGGAAAACCTCTAGCACTTCGACACTTACAACGGATCAAATCAATTTAAAGAATTTTGGGTTTACGTATTGTCTAGCCAAGAGTAAGGATGAATCTTTAAAGTCAGAAGCTTCTTTAGCAATGGGAGGATATTTTCAGAACGGCAACTATGAAGAACCAGCGTATAAAAATATAAAATCTTTCGTAGACCAATATAGCAAATCAAACACTGATGTATACCAGAGTACGGGAGATTCAGCAGTATTGATGAATTGTTTGGATATGTATAACGATGCTGAATACCAAAAATACCTTCAAAAACTTGATCAATATTTAATAAAATAGAGTATGTTTTGAATTATCGCACGAGTATAAGTGAATAGTCTTTTGGAAATTATATAAATACTTTATTTAAAAAGATAAATTGATCTTTCCATTTGTTCAGACTAAATTTATAGCATTAAATAAATGAAGTAAAAGGCATTAGTGTGTCCGTAGAAACAGAACAACAACTTGAAAATTCATTAATTTCACAGCTGACAACATTAGGTTATGAACGAATCAAAATCAAGGATGAACTAGAACTACTGTCAAATCTAAAAAATCAAATTGAGCATGCAAATGGTTTGACTCCACTTTCAGAAAACGAATGGAAACAGGTCATTAGCTTCCTAAATACAGGAACAGTATTTGAACGTGCTAAAAAGCTCCGTGATCAGTTTCCAGTGAAGTTTGATGATGGTACTAGTAAGCATATTTATTTCTTATCGGATGATCCAAATAAAAACCACTATCAAGTCACCAATCAAATCACGGTTGATCATCGAGATCATAATGGGCGTACCAGTCGCTTTGATGTCACGCTCTTGGTCAATGGTTTGCCTATCGTACAAATTGAACTGAAAAAACGAGGTATGGAGATTGCCGAAGCGTTTAATCAGACTCAACGATATACCAGAGAAGCTTATTGGGCAGGACAGGGCTTATTCCACTTTATCCAGCTTTTTATCATCAGCAACGGCGCAAATACTCGTTACTATTCCAACGGCACAAAACATATTGATTTCACTTTCCCATGGGCAGATATCAAGAATCAACACATCAATGAAGTGGTCGACTTCGCTGATGTTTTTCTAAGTAAACAGCACCTCACCAAAATGCTGACACAGTTTATGGTGATTCATGAAACTTCTAAAGAACTCATGGTTTTACGCCCGTATCAAATTTACGCCGTAGAGAAGATTGTAGAGCAGGTTAGAAATACCAAGCAGAACGGCTATATTTGGCATACGACAGGTTCAGGTAAAACGCTGACCTCATTTAAAGCCAGTCAAATCATCATGCAGATGTCTGATGTCGAGAAAGTTCTATTTGTTGTAGACCGTAATGACCTAGATACGCAAACAGCAAGGGAATTTAATGCCTTTAAAGCTGAAAGTGTAGATAGTACTGATAATACCTCGACATTGGTGAATCAGCTCGATCAACGTCACGACAAGCTCATTGTCACCACAATCCAGAAACTCAATAAGGCAATCAGTACAGACCGCTACTTGGAATATATTGATTATCTTAAAGAGAAAAAAGTCATTTTTATCTTTGATGAATGCCATCGAAGCCAATTTGGTGAAACCCATCAGAACATTAAAAAGTTCTTTAAAAATGCTCAGATGTTTGGCTTCACAGGTACTCCAATTTTTGAAGAGAACAGCTTGTCTAAAGCAGGGTTAAAGCTCACGACAGACTACTTGTTTAATGAGTGCTTGCATAAGTACGTCATTGTTGATGCGATTCGTGACCGTAACGTGTTGCAGTTCCAGATTGATTACCGTGGCAAGTACACGGCGAAAGGTATGCAGACCAATGATCAATACGATGAAGATGTAGAAGGTATTGATACCAAAGAGCTGTATGACAATCCAAAGCGTTTGGAAATGATTGCGCGTTATATCGTGAATACATACGACAAGAAAACCAAAGATCGTGAATTTACGGCAATGTTCTGTGTCAGCTCCGTGGATACTTTGACTCAATACTATGAGCTATTTGAAAAAGTCCAAGCGGAAAAGAAAATTGAAGATGAAGAACAAGGTCGATTATTTAAGCCTTTAACCATTGCAACGATTTTTTCATATTCAGCCAACGAAGCTGTACCTTTAGAGGGACAGAATGGGCTGATAGATGAAGAGAGTGCTGATATCCCATTACAGGTGAATCAATCAAGCAGAGACAAGCTAGATCGCTATATCAGTCAATACAATGAACACTTTGGCACGAACTTTAACTCTGGTGATCGCTTCTATGCGTATTACCGTGATATTGCTGATCGAGTGAAGAAAAAGCAGATTGATATTCTGCTTGTGGTCAATATGTTCTTAACAGGCTTTGACTCAAAGCCATTGAATACGCTGTATGTAGATAAGAACCTTAAATACCATGGTCTGATTCAGGCTTTTTCACGTACCAATCGAGTATTCAATGATAAGAAACCTTTTGGCAATATCGTGTGTTTCCGTAATCTAAAACGAGCAACCGATGAAGCATTGGCTCTGTTTTCAAATAAAGATGCTAAGAAAATTGTCCTTGTCCCGAGCTTTGATGAGATCAAAAAAGATTATGAGGATGCTGTCGCTAAGCTATTGGCTTTGACACCAGACTATAAGTTGGTTGATATGCTGATCACAGAAGAAGCTCAATTAGAGTTTATTAAGGCATTCCGTGAGGTGATGCGTTATAACGCTCAATTACAGACTTTTGTGGATTATGACCAAGATACCACGGCGTTAGATAAACAGCATTTTGCGAATTTTGCGTCCAAGTATAGTGACCTATGCCGTGAGGTCAGAAAGACCACCAAAAAAGAAAAAGTCTCTGTATTAGATGATGTCGATTTCCAACTTGATTTATTGCACAGTGATCGTATCAATGTAGGGTATATCCTGAATCTGCTCCAGATGATGGTCAATGCCGATACGGATGAAAAACGTCAAAAATATAAAGCTCAGATCCATGATCTGATTGGTGGGGATGTGACCTTACATGACAAGCAAGAATTGATTAATAAGTTTATCGAAGAAAACATGCCAAAAATGCTCAATGGGCAAAGTGTCAAAGATGCCTTTGCTGAGTATTGGGATGTGCAGAAAGAACAGGCATACCAGCATTTGTGTGAACAAGAAAATCTAAAGCCCGAAGTAATGAAAACAGTTTTAGATAACTATGAGTTCACCAAACGTTTACCAAGAAAAGAAGAGCTTAGAGACCTACCAAACTTTAAGGTCAAGTTGTTTGAACGGGAAAATGTCTTCAACCAATTGTGGGATAAGACAAGAAAGTTTATTCAGACGTTTTATACGGGGCTTTGAGACAATTGAACAAGTTTCACACTTTCTATTAAATGGGGATTTTTGATTCTTACACCAAGAATTACTGAATCTGTTTAATCATTAAACAATGGTTCATGTTGCTCACTTTTAAGACCTAGACTTAGATGTAGTTTTATAGAAAATATGCCGTTGTGATTAATACCTTTCTTTAAAACTACATGCTAACAATCATTGCTTTAATTCTTGCTATTCCAACCTACGGTCTATCACTGGTATTACTTGTTGCATACTGGTGGTATCGACATAATCAACTTGAAAAAAACTTAAAGTTGGCAATTCAGTACATGTTGAGGGATTCTTCCGTTCTTGGGGTATGTTTTGATGAAATTAACTATAAACATGCAGCAACTTATCTAAGTGGAAAGGCATCTAAAGTTAAAACTCAACGTGGGCACTACATTGAGTATGAGTTTAATTTAGATCAAGGTCTGATGATTGTCACACTAGATAAAGAACCTAATGGTTTGAAAGCTATTCTCAATGCGAGATTGGAGAATAAAGAAACTTACATTCAAACGTCAAAAAGTAATGTGACTACGAATGATGATTGGAGAGTTACAGGTGCTAATTGGTTAAATCAGTTTAAATATCACTCCAATAGAGTTTCGGTGGCGGAATTTCCAAGACTTAAAGAAATCATTTTAGGTTCAGCAGCCTACCCAGAGTATTCTAAAGATATTCAATATCTCCCTAAAGAAATATGCAAACTTAAATTGCTCGAAGAACTCCACTTGCAGAATTGCAACATGAAAGCATTGCCAGATGAAATCGGTAATTTAACCGAACTGAAAGAACTTAAGTTAGGCGGGAATGCATTAGTAACTATACCTGATACGATTGCTGCACTTCCTAAGTTAGAAATTCTAACAATGTGGATGAATAAGATTGAATTTTTGCCAGAAAATATAGGTGATTGTAAAAGTCTTAAAGGCTTGGATTTATCCTACAATCCAATTTCATATTTGCCTGATTCGATTGTACGTCTAACTGAATTAACGGACTTGTATATGAGTTCGGTTCCAAATTTAAAACTAACAGATCCACAAAAAGAATGGATAAAAGAGTTGCGTGAAAATGGCTGTGAAGTTTATATAGATTCAGCACTACTTAATTAATGCAAGAACACCGCAATAAATGCGGTGTTTTTGCTAAAGGTAGACCATCACATGATTTCGAGCTCTTCAAAGCATAACTTGAATTTCTAATTTGATTAGAAAGTGATCATTTGGTGTGGATTGAAAAATAAGGATATGAAAGGGGATACAATAAAAAAATATTTTTATAAAAATTAATAAAAAACAATATATTAGTTGGTTTATTCGATCCCCGCTGAGCGCACCATTATTCAATAATAAAATGGATTGAAATCCAATTAGTTAACTGTATTTAAAATAATTTTATAAATCATGTATTTTGATGTGACTATCTATGCATCTGAATGATTATTACGTATCTAAAAAATTCTATTCTTAATTTTGATATCAACAGTTCACATACAGCATATTTTATTTATTTTTAAACCTTTCGTTTCTCTAAATTAAAAAAGTTAATTTTCTAGCTAATTTGATAGTTCTGTATTACTATGCGTATAAATCGAAACGATACGTATCGTTTCGATTTATTTGGGTGTTATAAATATGTTTAAAAGAGTGTGAGATGACCATTGAAGATAAGCATTCACGCAAGAGGCTAGAGATATTGAATGCAGTCTCAGATGCATTATTTGAAGTTGAATATCATCAGCTGACAGTGGAAGATATTGCTTCGAGAGCAGGGGTCGGTAAATCTACAATCTATCGTTGGTGGAAACATAAGGCCGATTTGGTTCTTGACGCTTTTAAGCAACATACCTTGTCAATTTTTGATTTAGATCAAGAACTCAATTTAGAAGACAACTTAGTGTCGCAGTTACTTCGACTATCTTACGCTTTAGATCATCATGTGGGTCGAGCACTGTTAGTGGTTTTGGCGAATCATCGTGAAATGGCAGCCTCATTTTTTACACAGTATTTGTTACCACGTCGCGAGCAGATGCATCAACTGATTCAGCAATCGATTCAATTGGGTGAAATCCGATCTGATTATCAGTTTGATCTGATGCTCGATAGTCTGTATGGACCGATCCATTATCAAATTATATTTTTCAACAAGATGCCAGATGAAGATTACATTCGTAAATTAGTTCAAATGGTACTTCTTCCAGTGCGTATTTAAGGCGAGCATTTGCAAGCTAACTTAAAAGTGGGTCAATATGTCTACAGCTACTGAGCAATTGTGGAACCGCTCATTCATTTTATGCATTTTTAATAATCTATTTTTATTTATATATTATTTCGCATTACTGACAGTTTTGCCGATTTATATCATGAAAGATTTAGGCGGTTCAGTTCAGGATGCAGGACTGGCACTGACACTATTTCTGATTTCTTCAATCGCAATCAGACCTTTTTCAGGCTTAATCGTTGAAAAGCTCGGGAAACGGTTTTCGATGCGAAGTGCGGGACTAATCTTTGCACTATTCGCATTTAGCTATTTACTCATCGACAGTATGTGGTCGCTACTATTGATCCGGTTTTTACATGGGATTTGGTTCAGTATCTTGACAACAGTTGCAGTTCCTGTTGCCAATGAATTTATTCCTGAACAGCGTAAAGGTGAGGGCATGGGATATTTTGTCATGTCAACCAACTTAGGTGTGGTTTTTGGACCACTTTTGGCACTCACCATTATTCAATTTGCAAGCTTCCAAGTTTTGTTTGGTGTACTCGCCATTCTCATTTCTATTGGTCTCATATTTAGTTGGTTATTAAAGATCTCTGAAGAACCTAAAATCCTTGAAGAACCCAGAATCTCATTATCAGACTCAAAGTCAAAACAAGATTATGCGACACAACGGAAATCAAAACTCGGTATACATGACATTATTGAGATTAAAGTTGTCGCTGTTGGATGTGTCGCTCTACTCACTGCTTTTTCATACTCAAGCGTGATGACTTTTATCACCGCATTTAGTGAAACCAAGCAACTGTTAGCCTATACCAGTTTATTTTTTATCGTTTTTGCTGCATCAATGCTAATGGTACGCCCATGGGTGGGTAAGTTTTATGATCGTAAGGGTCCTGATGCAGTGATTTACCCTTCATTTATATTCTTTGCGATTGGATTAGTTATCATTACCTTCATATCAAATCAATGGATACTTTGGCTTTCTGCTGTGTTTATTGGAATAGGTTATGGTTCACTTTTCCCTTGTTTGCAAACATTAGCGATTCAATCTGTTGATAAAAAGAGAATGGGGCATGCAATTTCAACATTCTTTACTTTATTTGACATTGGATTGGCGGTGGGTTCGGTGATGATGGGCTTGCTCATTGCTTATTGGGGCTATGAGAATACTTATTTATTCTGTTCAGGCATGGTAATGTTGACATTGTTGGTTTATAAGAAATACGTTTCTAAGCCTAAAAAGTTCTTGGTCTAGACAAATTTTGAAAAGTACATCTGCATAATCGCAAAATAAACTGCATTTTAGGTGGAAATAAAGGTAGCTACGACTATTGAATGGGATGTTGAATAGTTTAGTTTAATTATTTATCAAAATAATCAACATCAATAGAGTGCTTTCAAAAATCAAAAAATGATCATTGACTCGTATCTGAATGATCAATGAAAGTCCCGTCTCCCTCTGGGAGAAGGTTAGGATGAGGGCTTTTAAACATAAAATAACATCTCTTTAATCCCTTTCCTGAAAGGAGAGCGAGCTTTAATTTTGAATTTTAGTGTTTAAAAATGAGTTACGAAAGAAGTCCAATATAAGAATAAGTGATGTTTTTTTAGACTATGATTTGATTTTTATTGAAGCACATTATTCTAAATTAAAGAAACGGATATTCAATCATGATTTAGCTATAAAAATGTGCTGAAATGTTAAATCGATTGAATTCATCAAGTCTCTGGTTTATTTTGAAAATACAGTAGGTCGTGATGACGCTACAAAGAAGTTGGACGGATCAATGACAGCTCGTTGAGTTTGATCAGGCGATCATACAAGAAATCAGCACTAGCCTTCCAACATAAAAGCCCGTAGAAATACGGGCTTTTCTAATGGACAAAGATATTGTTCACGAACAAAGTAGAATCAATTCATCCAATATATAGATGAATTAGAGCATCCAATTTTAATCAGATGAAAAACGACCTGACAAATAAAAAGTGACCGAAAATTTTCGATCACTTATGTGTATTATTCTGACCACTTGAATTTATTGAGCTTACTTTACTTGTTCATCAAAGTGATTCAATACAGTTGCTAACAAATGATAAAGCATATGTCGGCTTTGATTCGCAATTGCTATATCATTGTTCTCAAGGCGAAATGCTAATCCAGCTTTTGTTTCATTTTCAATAATAGTGTGATGCTGGGAAATCGGATCTACATAAATAGAGTAACGATTTTTAAAATCAATCAGTTGTAGTCCTGCGATGCTGTCTTCTACATTTGAATAAATGTTAGAAAGAATGGTTGCTTTGTGATTGGGCTTTTGATTGAAGATAATTGACATTTTCAAGTCCTATTATTTATGGTTATTCTGAAGATACAGTTAATAATAGATTAAATTATACACAATGTAAAAGGGTGGATATGTAACAAATCCGATACTTAAAATATCATTTATGTTAAATTCACAAGAATAGTAAATTATTTTTGATGACTATTTATTTTGCTATTTTCGCTACATATACGACACTTTCAAATTCTCATTTAAGTTTAAAGCGTATTGATTCACTTAATTTAGAGTGGATTATTAATACATAATGACTCGTAAAAGGCGATCAAATTTAAAGCTCTTACATTTTTTTTGATGAATATTATTTTTGGTGTAGAAAAAAGCCTTTAGATTTAAACCTAAATTGAATAAAAAAATCAATTTTAATCAACTATTTTAATGAAGCAGTCAATATGTAAAGCACTGGCTTACATCAAAAAATACGACTAGCTATGCATAAGTTGATGAATTGAATAATTAATTTGCTGTAAGTACTGATTGAGTAGTGTCGGTGCGATTCGAGACTCTTGTAAATGTGTAATCCATTGAATTTGGCACATTTTCAATGTTGAGAGATTTTGAGACTTTTTAATTTCAATGATGAGAGGTTTTGCCATAAGTCCGCAGTATTGCTCAAGCAATTCAATCATTAATGTCTGTATTTGATGAATATTTAATTCATCGAAGTGCTTTTGAGATTGAATATTCGTTTGTACCTGTTGAGTTGGTGGTGTTAAGGGGTTTAGTTCAATCACTTCATTTTTAAGATTGGCGTGTAATTCATTTGATTCAGCGCTGTTTTTAAAATTTGCTTAAGTCGTATGGTTTCAACTTTAACTTGAATTTCTGAATGCTGTGAGATCTGATCCAAATGTGAGCTAGAAATTAGCCCTAAAGAACTCAGTTATTCTAATAATTCGGGTGTTGCAATTTGTTGCTTAAATTGGTCAGTCAGTAAGTTGAAATCCTCTGTAGCGATCAGGACCAATAATCGGCGTTGACGAGCATTCAAGTTTTTTGATCTTGAATGTAGTGTGTCTATACCTAATTGAGTTTTGTAGTATTGATTCATCCCTAATCGACCGCAAGTATGAATTAGGGATGAAGATACTATGTGATAATTACACTATTGTTACATAAGTTATTTTTAAAATAACTATATAAAACAGTAATTTAGAATGTGATTAGATTCTCAATTCTAGTGCTTTTCTTAAGTATGGATCTAAGTCTTCTTGGCGTAATAACCATTGCACATAGTCCGATGGTAAATCCACGATTGCTGTACCACGGTGTTTACCAAAATTAATTGAGCGAGGAATACGTGCATCTTCAGACGCTTCATAAAGCTCTTCAATATTTTGGATATTTAGCTTATGGACAATATGCATCAAAATATTAGCCGTTAAAATGATATCTGCATCAGCACGATGTGCACCTTTTAACATTTCACGGGCTTTTTCACTGCCTTTACTGATCATGTAGATGAGTGCTGAAATGTTGTGTGCTTCAGCATCAGGCCAAACGAGTCGAGCAAGGGCAAGTGTGCAAATGGCTTTGATATGCGAGGTGTCGACACCACAGGTCTGAATCGCACGAATATCATAATCAATGTTATGGCCAATGATATAAATAGTCTCAGCAGGAAGGGTAAAAGTACTAAAATTGGGTTGATGGACAATATCAGCTTCTAATATATGATGCACAGCCATGGCTGCAAATGAAATTTTTTCATCACCAATACTATAAAGTTGATCAAACATTTTTGAACGATCAAGACTGAGTTTACCAGCTTCAATTTCTATCGGTGCATATGCAATCTCGATGGGTAAACCATTCAATGTATGCGTTTCAGTATCGAGAATGATGGCTTGCATGCTGTTTTCCGTCAGTGCAAATATATTTGAAAATAATTTATCATTTTCACGAATTCACGCACAGGCAAATTTGTGATCAATCTGCAATTTTTTAAACTAAATCCTAGATTAGCGATGAGTTTGAGCAGAAATGATACTCAAACGATCTTGTCTAATCGCATCAGTTGAAATAAGTCCCTTATATAGAAAGAGAGGAATACCATCTTCGCGATCGATAAGTTTCATAGGTTCAGTTCCATCTCGATATTCAAAAATGGCTCTAGGCATACGATCTTTGTCTAAAATAATGAATCTTTTATTCTTAATCGCAATTTCATGTTCTTGAAAATTTTGTTTGAGCTGTCTTAAAAAAATACTTTGATTGGTATCTAAACGATTTAGTTCACGGATGCGATCACTATCGCTTTGATGATGAGCTTTCATATGCAATTTGTGCTGAAAGTTCGGATGACTAGCTGAAGGTTTTGTTACATAGCTCTTAAGGTTAATTTTATATTTATACTTTGCAACAATATAGCCTAAGCTAAAACCTATGATAAGTGTAATAAATGCCAGCATAAGTTAATAAATATCATTATGTTATATTTTTGATAATTTACACTTTTTAATGAATTTTTCAAGATCACATCATAAGTAACCCGAATCCTGCTTAAGGAAATGAGATCATTCATCTTGAGACTTATCCATCATTTTGAGCATAAAAAAGTCTATGCTTTGGTCTGATAACACTAAAAACTAATCATAAAATTACATTTAGCTTATGATTTTAAAGAAAAATCCTTATCCGCGATTCGGGTTAAGTAACCCAAATCCTGCTTAAAGAAATGAGATTATTCATCTTGAGACTTATCCATCATTTTGAGCATAAAAAAGTCTATTCTTTGGTCTGATAACACTAAAAACTAATCATAAAATTACATTGAGCTTATGATTTTAAAGAAAAATCCTTATCCGCGATTCGGGTTAAGTAACATCCAAATTTTCATTAAATCGAATTCTAGAAATATGCTCAAAAATATAAAGAACACATTATTGAAGGGACTTAAATGAGTTGATCATCATATTTAAAGTGGTGAAAGCGTTAAATCATTTATAAATATTAGACTTATTAAATCTTTCATCATATTTCAAAGGCTTGTTTTGAACATTTACTGAAACACCATCTCTTAAAATGAATCATATTTAATGCAAACTGACTAAACTTCATTCTCGAAATTCATAAACTTCGTGCTACAATACGCGCCAATCTTAGCACGGCTTAAAAGCCCTAATTTAATAGGACCTCGCTAATGTTTGCCAATATCTCAATTGCTGAATTTGATCCAGAAATCGCGAAAGCAATCACTCAAGAAGATGCACGCCAAGAAGCGCACATCGAGTTAATTGCTTCTGAAAACTATTGCTCACCTGCAGTAATGGAAGCTCAAGGTTCTAAACTTACCAATAAATATGCGGAAGGCTACCCAGGCAAACGCTATTATGGTGGTTGTGAATACGTAGACATTATCGAACAATTGGCGATTGACCGTGCTAAAGAACTCTTTGGTGCTGATTATGCTAACGTTCAGCCACATGCAGGTTCACAAGCAAACTCAGCGGTTTACTTAGCGCTACTTAACCCAGGCGATACAGTTTTGGGTATGAGCCTTGCTCACGGTGGTCACTTGACGCACGGTGCAAAAGTAAGCTTCTCTGGTAAAACGTATAACGCGATTCAATACGGTTTAAACCCTGAAACAGGTGAGATTGATTACGAAGAAGTTGAACGTTTAGCTGTAGAACACAAGCCAAAAATGATCGTGGCTGGTTTCTCTGCGTATAGTCAAATCGTTGATTGGCAGCGTTTCCGTGACATCGCGGACAAAGTTGGCGCTTACCTATTTGTAGATATGGCTCACGTTGCTGGTTTAGTTGCTGCTGGTGTTTATCCAAGCCCAGTTCAAATTGCTGACGTAACAACAACGACGACTCACAAAACACTTCGTGGTCCGCGTTCTGGTTTAATCCTTGCAAAAGCAAACGAAGAAATCGAGAAAAAACTACAGTCTGCTGTGTTCCCAGGTAACCAAGGCGGTCCATTAGTACACGCTGTTGCTGCTAAAGCAATCTGCTTTAAAGAAGCAATGGCGCCTGAATACAAAGCTTACCAGCAACAAGTGGTGATTAATGCTCAAGCAATGGCTGAAGTACTCATTGCACGTGGTTACGAAATTGTTTCAGGTGGTACGAAAAACCATTTATTCCTATTGTCTTTAATCAAACAAGACATTACAGGTAAAGAAGCGGATGCTTGGTTAGGTGCTGCTCACATTACTGTGAACAAAAACTCTGTACCAAACGATCCACGCTCTCCATTTGTCACTTCTGGTATCCGTATTGGTACACCAGCAGTAACTACACGTGGTTTTGGCGAATCAGAAGTTCGCGACCTTGCAGGTTGGATTGCTGACATCCTTGATGTTAAAGGCGACGAAGCTGTTATTAATGCGGTTAAGGCGAAAGTTGAAACCGTATGCGCTAAATTTCCAGTTTACGCATAAGTTAAACGTTGAAAGGAGCCTCCTTTAGGGAGGCTTTTTTTATGAATACATAAATAGTTATCTAAGGCTATATTTTCTGTTATAAATGATGCACAGATAAGAATGAAAAATACGCAATTTATAGATTTGCGTGAATAAGGAATTGAATAAATGGATAAGCCCAATATTATTGTTTCAGAACAAGATCTACATCGTTTAGAAACGATGCTAGAACATCAGACGAAACTTACACCGACCATGCAACATTTGGAAAATGAATTGGCGCGTGCAGAAGTCGTTGCACCACAAGATGTTCCGAGTAATGTCGTCAGTATGAATGCCCGAGTGATGATCACGATTGCCCCTGCGGTTGAACCCACAGAAATTGTTTTGGTCTATCCACATGAGTTTTTAGGTGAAAAGGGGCAGGTGAATGTGATTGCGCCGATTGGTACAGCCATTTTAGGTTTGGCAGAAGGGCAAGAAATTGAGTGGCCACAACCAGATGGTCAATTGATGAAAGTGAAAATTGAAAAGGTGATTTATCAGCCTGAGCGCGAAGGTCATTATTTATAGTATTTAGAATTTGAAAATATTTTATTTAAACTAAATAACCCGAATCGCGGATAAGGATTTTTCTTTAAAATCATAAGCTCAATGTAATTTTATGATTAGTTTTTAGTGTTATCAGACCAAAGAATAGACTTTTTTATGCTCAAAATGATGGGTAAGTCTCAAGATGAATAATCTCATTTCTTTAAGCAGGATTCGGGTTAAATAGGATAATAAAAAGCCTAAGCGATGATCGTTTGGGCTTTAATTTTCTTGAGCAAAGTATAAATTCATTAAGCAATTTAAAAGTTATGAATTACTTTTGCATAATAGCAATCTCTTCAACATATTTAGAGAAATAACTTTCACGAATTTCTTTACGCTGTTCACTTGTCGTTGCTTTTTGCATTTTTCGGCGGAGTTCATTACGCTCAGAAGAACTCATTTTTTGCCATGCTTCACGCATTTGAGACTTTTCTTGCTCAGGCAGTTGAGTAAACCAATCCATTTTTTGTTGAAGTTCAATACTCTGGCTTTCTGGAATCTCTTTTAGATTTTGATAGCGTTTAATAAGTGCACGTTGTTCATCATCTGATAATGCATCCCAAGTTTCACTTACTTGAGTATCTGCATCTTTAGAAAAAATCCAAAAACGCTCGTAGCCTGCAAAACTGGTTTGCAGGAAACTAAGCGCACAAAAAGCCAAAACTAAATTTTTAGCTACCATGAACGACTTTATCCTCACCAAATACAGAAAGCATCTCTAAATCTTCCATCATTTGTGGAGATAGTTTAGGGCTAACAACCACTTGTTGGGTATTGGGTTTTTCACCTAAATCAACAGCATTTGGCAGTACAACAAAGCCAGTGATTGCTGCAGCTAAGGCGAAGCCTGTCATTTTCCAAGTCATCAATTGAGAAGCGATGGACTTCGTTTGAATCTTTTCTAAAACATGCTCCATCACCACAGCTTTATTTCTATGGTTGTGCGCAAGTTGGTCGAGCTTAGCCGTTACTTGTTTTGCGAATTCATCATTATTCTTCATCAAATGAACCTCCTGAATGAGGGTTTAAATGCGATAGAGAATTTCTTAAACCTTGAATAGCTCGGTGGTAATGAGTTTTAACCGATCCATCCGAGCAGTTCATAATCTCTGCAGTTGTATGTGTATCAAAACCTTCCCAGGCTCTCAGCATAAATGCTTGTTGTTGGCGGACAGGAAGTTTTGAAATAGCAGACTGAATTTCTTCCATGGTGAGTTCTTGCGATAGAAACTGTAATGGATTAGGTGTGGACTCATCCACAATGTCCAAAGTTTCATCTTCATCAGAATCTAGATCAGCTTTTTTGAAAAGTGAAAATGGAAAAGCACGTCGCGATTCCTTACGACGCCAGTCTTGTAATTTGTTATTCAGAATGGTGTAGAACAGGGGATACCATTCTTCAGTAGATTTATCTGAATAGGATTTATGCAGTGAAATAAAAGCTTCTTGCACTAAGTCCATTGCAATCCCATTATGACCTTGGGTTGCACTTTCCATCATCACTAAAGCACGTCCAGTGACTTCTCGCATGAAATTCTTCAGGCGTTGTTCAGCCGTGCTCACAAGAACACTTGAATCATCAATCTTTGATTTTTTCGGTGCTAAATCCATAGAGATGGAAAATCCCGTCATTGGGTACCCACCATTATTGTTAATGTCATACTTATATAACGTATAAAAATAATGATAGGTTGACAATTAAAGCAACTATTTTTAGCAGTTTAAATGATTTTCCCAGATTAGGGAGAGATGGTTAATATAAATTAACCATTTAGATGCGTTGGCGAACCATTTCAAAGAAGCAGATCGAACCCGCAATGGCGACGTTCAGTGATTCTTGACCACCGGGTTGAGGGATAGAGACTGCAGCAGCATTGGCAAGTGCATACTCTGATACACCTTGACCTTCATTGCCTAGAACCCAAACGCTAGGTTGGCTGAGATCTTTGCTGTATAAACTTTCTGATTCGTGTGAACTGGTGACATACACTGGAATCGTAAATTTAGACAAAATCTCTTCAATTTCAACATTTTCATAGGTGTTTACAGCGAAGTGTGCACCCATGCCTGCACGTAGAACGCGAGGAGACCATAACGATGCTGAACCTTTTGTAGAGACAATTTGTTTGATCCCTGCTGCTGCAGCTGAACGAAGAAGTGTACCAACGTTCCCTGGGTCTTGAACATTTTCAAGCACTAAGGTATCTGCATCAAAGTTTAGCGAATGCGTTGATGAGGGAATATCAACAACTGCCAAGCATGCTAAGCTTGTACCAAGGGTACTAATTTCTCTGTAAAGCGATTCGCCAATCACAAAAACAGTACCCGCATAAAGTTCTGCAATTTTGTCGAAATCTGGATGTTCAATCGCTTTTTCTGTGGTGAAAATCGAAGTAATTTGACGTTTTTTCTCAAGCCAAGCGAGACATAAATGCGTACCTTCAAGAACGGTTTGTCCTTGTTTTTTACGATAGGTATTTTGCTCAATTAAACCACGTAAGTGCTTAATTTTAGGGTTGTCTTTTGATTCAAGATAAATCATTGCCATGGTTTTATAAATCCATAGACGCTAGATAGATGATCTAGCGTCTACTATAGGTAAAAAAATATACGTAAAAATTAATATAACTAAAAATTAATTATGGTATTGAGTAACGAGATCAACTTCGTTCTTAGACCCAATGATCACAGGAACACGTTGATGCAAGTCAGTCGGTTGGATATCTAAAATACGTACACGACCTGTTGTTGATGCACCACCAGCTTGTTCCATCAACATACTCATCGGGTTTGCTTCATACATTAGGCGTAAACGACCTGCCTTTTGAGGGTCTTTGGTATCGTATGGATACATGAAAATACCTGTACGGCAAAGGATACGGTGAATATCTCCGACCATACATGCAACCCAACGCATATTGAAATCTTTCTCACGAGGACCTGTTTTTCCTGCGATTAATTCATCAATATAGCGTTGAACTGGTGCTTCCCAATGACGCTGATTGGATGCATTGATTGCATATTCTTTGGTATCTGCGCCAACTTGAACATTTTCAGAAGTCAGTAAAAATTCTTTTGATTCAGGATCAAAAGTAAAGAATACAGTGCCAGCGCCTAAAGTTAGTGCCATCATGGTTGATGGACCATACAATACATAACCTGCTGCTACTTGTTGTGTACCTGCTTGCATGAAGTCTTCAGAAGTCGTGACTGCATTTTTTGCAGGAAGAATTGAGAAGATGGTACCGACACACATGTTGATATCGATATTGCTTGAACCATCAAGTGGATCAAACAATACAAGATATTTTCCATTTTCTTGCGCTGGGGTAAAGTCATCGAGTTCTTCAGATGCCAAACCGCCAACATTCGGATTGATTTTTAATGCATCGATTAAATAATCATTTGAAATAACATCGAGTTTCTTTTGTTCTTCACCTTGAACATTTTCATTTTGGGCACTCCCTAAAACACCTGCTAAAGCGCCCTTTTGTAGTAAAAGATCAATGCTTTTGCATGTCGTAGCGATTGTATTGATTACATCTGAAAGTTCAGGTGTAAGATTCCCTTGTTGTTGTTCTAGATATTGGGAGAGGGTGCGGTATGACATAGCAAATGAGCTCCAAAAAGCGTTAAAAATATAGCAATACAGTGATTGATGTCTATTTTAGAGAGTTCGAATCAAAATAGAAACCTTATTCGAAAAATGTGGTGATTTTAGGCTTGAAAGAGTTTTAGAACATGCTATGTTGATGGTAGGGATGTTTAGAATACAAGGAGCACTAACATGACCATTCAAAAGTTTGAGGCGACTCCAACCGCGGGTGAAGCTTTCGATGTTCAAAGTGTGAGTACTGAAAAATCGAAAGAAGCTTGGAAGGAATATGAGTCTAAGCCTGAATATAAAAAATTTAACAAGCATGACATGATTGAGTCTATGCAAGCCCATCCCATGCCAGAGTCATAAAGCTAAATGTACTCGATGTATGAATGAGCTATTGCTAGGTTTAAAAATGATCAATAAAAAAGCGCTCATCAAATGGAGCGCTTTTTTAAGGTCTAAAATAACCTAAAAAATCATTATTTTAGAAGGGGTGGAACAGCTTCGTAGTTTAATTCTACACGGCGGTTTTCTTTCCAAGCCGCTTCATCATGTCCAGCATTAATCGGCATTTCTTTACCGTAACTGACCGCTTCAAGCTGAGTCGCATTTACACCATTGGTGATTAAATAGCTTTGAACTGCTTTAGCGCGACGCTCACCCAAAGCCATGTTGTATTCACGTGTGCCACGCTCATCCGTATGACCTGTTAATGCAATTTTAGAGTTTGCATTGGCATTTAAAAATTGAGCATGTGCTTGTAGCGTTTGATAATCTTCATTGGATAATTCACTGCTGTCATAATCAAAATGCACAACACGTTTTGCTAAAAATGCTTTATTTGCTTCAGTTACGCCCTTAGCTGAAGCACCAGCTAGATTTTGAGCGTTTAATGCAGCATCTTCGCTTAAACCAGACGTATTCACTGTCGTTGATGTACTTGGAACATTGCTCGATGGATCATTGTTAAGATCGGTCGTCGGTTTGCGTGTTGCACAACCTGCCATGATTAAGCTGACAGTGATCAGTGGTAAGGCGAAAGTCTTCATAGCATTCATGTTCATTTCCTTAAAATTAAAAAATCAGTTATTTGGGTGCCCAAGCCGGTTCGCGCACTTCACCTTGTTCACTTGGTAAATTCATACGGAAGCGACCATCGGTTGACATGATAGAGAGCAAACCACGGCTATTTTCACGTGTTGCATAGACCACCATTTGACCGTTTGGAGAGAAGCTTGGGGATTCATCTAAGCTGGTCGGTGTCAAAATATTGGTAATACCCGTTGAGATTTCTTGAATCGCAACTTTGTAATTGCTGCCCGATGGACGATGTACGAGTGCCACGTATTTGCCATCTGCGCTTAAAGAACCACGTGCATTAAATGCACCACGGAAAGTTAAGCGTTTAGTCGTACCATCAGCAAAGCTATAGCGATAAATTTGAGCTGAACCACCACGGTCAGAGGTAAAGATAAAGCCTTTACCATCGGGTGTGTAGCGCGCTTCTGTATCAATTGCACTGTCGTTGGTCATGCGCTTAACTTGACGTGTACTTAAATCCATTTGATAGATTTCAGGGTTGTCATGCATAGAGGCAGTAAACAACATACTTTTACCATCTGGTGAGAAGCTTGGTGCACCGTTTAATCCACGGAAACCGGCTAATTTTTCACGCTGACCTGTTGCCAAATCCTGTACATAAATCGCAGGGCGTTTGGTTTCAAATGAAACGTAAGCGATTTTCTTGGCATCGGGTGTCCATGCAGGAGATAGAATCGGATCACGTGAACTTAAAATAGTCCGTGGCTGTTCGCCGTCTGTATCTGCAATTTGAAGTGTATAACGTGTATCTGGCGTTGCAGGATTACGTAACACATAAGCAATACGACCACTGAAATCACCTTTAATTCCTGTAATCGCTTCATAAATCGTATCACTGATCATATGACCCGCAGAGCGAAGGCGAGAAGCAGGGACAGTGAGTAATTCATTCAGTAAATATGTTTTTTTCTCTACGTCATACAGTTGGTAATGAACGTTCAAAGAACCATCAGCATTCTTTTTAACATCCCCAGTCACCACATAAGGAACACCTGCTGACTGCCATGCTGCACCATTGGCATTGTTCATGGTTGCCGTTGCAGGTAAATTTTTAGATGCACTGCTAAAACGACCCGAACGATTTAAATCTTGCTCAATAATGGGATAAAGAGAAGGGTCATTAGCAAATGGAACAATGGCAATTTTAGGGGCTTGTTCGGGTGCTTTTGCAATTTCCAAATGCAATTGTGCATTTGCCGTTGTCATAGAAGCAGGAATAAACGTCGCAATAATTGCGAGACTTAAAACGTGTTTAGAGATGATCTTCATGGTGTGTCACGTACTCAAAATACTAATTTTTAGAATGTTGTAGCTTTGTAGCATAATGACATGATTTTAATCTATATAAAGCATGTAATTATAAATATTCAGTGAATTTTAAATAAACACCTTACCGAAGTAGGGTGTTTATAATTGAATGATTTCAAAGTGATTATTTGGCGATAGATTATTTGACAGTAAAGGAAGCGGTAAAACTACGTGCTTGACTACGTGCTTCCGGGTCTGAAGGCATTGGATAGGGTGCAGCAGCACGAACCGCTTGTTCAACACTCGCTTTCACGTCTGGATCAGATGCATTGACCACTACACTGGTGACTGAACCACTATCACTAAGGTTTACGCGAGCTGTCGCTTTTTGACCTGAAGAATTGAGTGGCATACGCCAAGCTCTTGTGACTTTTTCTGTAAATTCTCTTCTAGCTGAAGAAGCAATTTTCTTAGCTTCTGCTTTTTTATTAGCAGCTTCTTCCTTAGCTTTTTGAGCAGAAGACGCTTTCTCTTCGGCAGCAGCACGTTCTTTAGCTTCGGCATCCGCTTTGGCTTTATTGGCTGCATCGTTTTTAGCTTTTGCAGCGGCATCCGCTTTGGCTTTATTGGCTGCATCGTTTTTAGCTTTTGCAGCGGCATCCGCTTTAGCTTTATTGGCTGCGTCAGTCTTCGCTTTCGCAGCGGCATCCGCTTTGGCTTTATTGGCTGCGTCAGTTTTAGCTTTTGCAGCGGCATCCGCTTTGGCTTTATTGGCTGCGTCGTTTTTAGCTTTCGCAGCGGCATCCGCGTTGGCTTTATTGGCTGCGTCAGTTTTAGCTTTTGCAGCGGCATCCGCTTTGGCTTTATTGGCTGCATCGTTTTTAGCTTTAGCTTTAGCAACAGCATCAGCTTTGGCTTTATTGGCTGCGTCGTTTTTAGCTTTCGCAGCGGCATCCGCTTTGGCTTTATTGGCTGCGTCGTTTTTAGCTTTCGCAGCGGCATCCGCTTTGGCTTTATTGGCTGCGTCGTTTTTAACTTTTGCAGGGGCATCCGCTTTGGCTTTATTGGCTGCATCGGTTTTAGCTTTCGCAGCGGCATCCGCTTTTGCTTTATTGGCAGCATCAGTCTTCGCTTTTGCGGCAGCATCAGCTTTTGCTTCACGCTCTTTTTGCAGCGCATTTGCTTTTGCTTGTTCAGCAGCTTTAGCAGCTTGAACGGCTTTTTGCTCTGCGGCAAGGGCTTGCTTTTGGGCAGTATCCACTTTAGGTAAAGGAGGAACTACCGTTGGTATATTGGGTGCATCTTGCACTGGTTCAGCCGTTTGTTGAATATCAGGCTTAACATTCTCATGCGCTGTTTCAGCACTATCCGATTCCACGAGAGGTTTAGGTTCGGGTGGGATAGGTTTTAGGTCTTCGGGTTTGATCAGTACGGTTTTAATTTGTTTTAGTGGTTCAGGTGGTTTGGTTAAACCTAGAAAAAGCAAGCCTGTAATCGCCACAACATGGACTGCAACAGTAAACCCTAATGCAATCTTCGTTTCTTTTGACAAAGGCTTTTTAGAATCGTTCATAGCTTATTTTTCAGACTCAGCAGTAAGCAGTCCAACTTGGGTTAAACCCGCATCTTGCAGACTTGACATTAAAGCAATGACCTGACCATAAGGACGAGTTTTATCACCCTCAATAACGACAGTCAGTTGCTTATTTTCAGCTTGAGCATTTTCTTGTGCAGTGCTTAAAAGAGATGTTAACTCACTTAGGGTCAAGGGATCTTTTGATGTGTTTTCTTTATGCTTTAGGAAATAACGTCCATCGGCATCAATGCTGACCATCGCAGGAGTGTCTTTAGATTCAATAGGCGTGCCATTTGCTTCAGGCAAGTCCACCTTGATCCCACTGGTAATCATGGGTGCAGTCACCATGAAAATCACTAAAAGCACCAACATGACGTCGATATAAGGCACGACATTCATATCACTTTTAAGTGGTTTTTTAACGCGATCAAAACGTCCTGAACGTTGAATAGCCATTATTCAGAATCCTGTGTAGTTCCCACAGATTGACGTTGTAATAACGCCACCATTTCTTCTGCAAATAAAGCACGGTCTGAATACACTTCTTCGCTTTTCGAGGTGAAATGGTTAAATGCTAAAACAGCAGGGATTGCAGCAAATAAACCAATTGCAGTCGCAATCAATGCTTCGGCAATACCAGGTGCAACCGTTGCAAGGGTCACTTGATCGACTTGGGCAAGACCAATAAAGGCATTCATGATGCCCCACACTGTACCAAATAGACCGATATACGGTGCAACCGAACCAATACTTGCCAGTGCGCCTAGACCATTTTCCATGCGACCTTGATCACGGCTTAAACCGACACGTAAAATACGTTCTGTACCATCAATGGTATGGGTTAAATCTGCTTTGGTTTTCTTGAGTTTAAGGAATTCACCAAAACCATTGTAAAAGATATCTTCTAAGCCATCACGTTTAGAATTGACTTGGGCATTATTATAAAGCGTATTGAGCTCAGCGCCTGACCAGAATACTTTTTGGAAATGCTCATCGCCTTGTTCGGCTTTTTTAAAGGTCATATGTAACTTGGCAATAAGGTACCAACTCAAGAGGGATGCCAGTACCAAGACCAGCATGACCAATTGAACAACAGGGCTCGCCTGTAAGATAAGATCTGAAATGTGAAGCGAAGATTCTAGTTGTGTTGCCATAGTTACATGTGCCAATAGTATTTTTATTCGTGATTCAATTCTCTTTGGATCAAATCACGGATTTCATTCGGAATTCTGAGCGGTCTCATTTCAGCGCTAATACACGCTAATTCAACCTCGCCAGAAGCTAGCATGATTTCACCACGATAAATATTTTGTTGCAACACAAAAGACGTGGCTTTACACGAAACGACACTCGCTGTAACAGTAATTAAATCATCCATAAGGATTGGGCGTGAATATTTTAGTCCAATTTTATGCACGACGAAGTTGTAGTCTTTTTGATGCCAGTAATGAGAAATGCCTGAAGCACGTAACCATTCTGTACGAGCACGTTCCATAAAGCGGATGTGATTGGCGTGATAAACAATACCTCCTGCATCGGTATCTTCTATATATACACGAATTTGAAATTCAAATTTGTTCGCCATATTCATTTCCCATGTCTAGCTTTGGATCTTGGATTTTTGGTGATTTGATTGTTCTTATATTTTGAACATGATGCACAAAATATTTGCTGAGAACAATGTACTGCAAAGGCCCGCAGTTTATCACTCTCAAGTTTCAGTCCAATGGCACAAGGTTTCAATTATGCTGTAATTGAATTCGTTGATTGGCAATGATAAAACCTAGATAAGAAATTAGCTTTATTAAATTATTTAAATCAGGTATTAAACTTGAGAGTATATGTAATACCAACTAAAAATTGGCTAATTCAGTATAGGGTTTTAAATGTCAAATCAAGAGTACAAAACATTATTACATATGACTAATGAGCAAGCTAAAGAGTTTTTTTTAAAAAGCCATGCTTATTGCAATATCAATTTACCAACATACTTTTGCTTTAATAATGTCTTGAAAGACATTTATAAATATATCCAAGAGAAACCAATTAACTTTAAGGAGAACAAACCTAAGATTTTTGCAGATGTTAATTATAAAATTAGAACTAATAAAGATGGGTTGTATGATTGGAGACTTTTTGAATTAATTAATCCAATATTGTATGTGGACTTAGTGATATATTTGACAGATAACTGGGAATATATTATTGAAAAAATTAAGAATCACATTAGTTTTTCAAATGTTGTCTGCGAGAGTTTCCCTATCGTTACATTAGAGAATGATCAAAAAGAGAAAACTATATCAAGATGGGTGGAAAGAGTTGAGAAGGAATCGATAATCAAGTCAATGGAATATGATTATTTATTTGTTACGGATATTTCAAACTGTTATCCAAGTATTTATACACATGCAATTGAATGGGCAATTGAAACAAAGGAAGCTGGAAAATCTGGAAAAAATTTTACTATAGGAGCCATGGTTGATACCAAAGTTAGAAATATGACTTATGGTCAAACTAATGGAATACCTCAAGGCTCAGTTTTAATGGATTTTATAGCAGAATTGGTTTTAACTTACTCAGATAGTGAACTTACAAAAAAAATAATTGGACATGGGATAAACAAAAAAGATTATTATATTTTAAGATATCGTGATGATTATCGTATTTTTTCAAATAATAAAGATTATATTGATATTATTTCTCGCGAACTTGCTATAACTCTACAAGAACTAGGTATGAAAACAAATCCATCTAAGACATTTTTTACAGAAGATGTTGTTCTAGGCTCCTTGAAAAAAGATAAGTTACAATCCCTTTTATTTTTTGATGCTGATTATCAAAAAGAAACCATCCAAAATAAATTAATAAAAATTCTTATTTTTTGTAAGGAGAATAGAAATTCTAATCAAATAAATTCGAAAATTTCTAGAATATGTAAAAGCATTGAAGAAAATGGATTATATGGTGAAAGTCCTAAGGTTTTAATTGGTGTTGTTGTTGAAATTTTAAAGAAAAACCCATGTGGTATAGAAGTTTGTGCTCAACTAATAAGTTTACTTTTAAACTGTATTGAAAATTATGAGGAAAAAAAAGATATTATTGAACTAGTAGAGCAACGTTTGAACATAAAGCTTAATACAGGATTAATTGATATATGGATGCAAAGAATTACATTCCCAATATTAGGTGATAATAAGAAATTTAAAGAAAAGCTTTGTGATCAAGTTAAGTATGATAATAGTATTTTTGAAGAAGAATTATGGAATAATGAGTGGGTTAAAGATCAAAAACTAAGGAGTATTGTAAAAGAATCGATTCTTTATAATTTTGATACTTTAAGTGAGTTAGAAAATGTAATACAAGATGAAGAAATCTTTGTGCCAAATACTCAACAATATTAAGAATGGGAAGGGAGAATAATCCTCCCTCCTTAATCACTTCTCTTTCGGCTCTGGCGGTGTCATCCCAAACTGTAAATAAGCTTGATTGGTTGCAATACGACCACGAGCAGTACGCATCGCATAACCTTGCTGAATCAAATAAGGCTCAATCACATCTTCAAGTGTGCCTGAGTCTTCCGCCATGGCTGCCGCCAAAGCTTCAACACCAGCAGGACCGCCATCAAAACGCTCAAGTAACATCGACAAATAACGACGGTCTAGCGTATCCAAGCCATCTTTATCAACATTCAACATATCCAATGCACGTTGCGCCATTTCTTGCGTCACTTCACCTGTGCCTTTGACCTGAGCATAGTCACGCACGCGACGCAGCAAACGATTGGCAATACGTGGTGTACCACGCGCACGACGTGCAATTTCTAGCGCACCATCAGCTGTGGTTGGTACATCCATTAAGTTTGCAGAGCGCGCCACAATATGCGTCAAATCTTCAACAGAATAGAACTCTAAACGCTGAACAATACCAAAACGGTCACGCAAAGGCGAGGTGAGGAGTCCGGCACGAGTGGTGGCTGCCACCAAAGTGAATGGCGGTAAATCCAGTTTAATCGATCGAGCACCCGGCCCTTCACCAATCATGATATCGAGTTGGTAATCCTCCATCGCAGGATAGAGAATTTCTTCAATCACAGGTGACAGACGATGAATTTCGTCAATAAATAAAACGTCACCTTCCTCTAAATTGGTCAGCATGGCTGCCAAATCACCTGCACGTTCCAATACAGGACCAGAGGTAGATTTGAGGTTGCCACCCATTTCACGCGCAATAATATTCGCAAGCGTGGTTTTCCCTAGACCGGGAGGACCAAAAATCAAGGTATGATCAAGTGCTTCACCACGACCACGAGCAGCACCAATGAAAATTTCCATTTGCTCACGTACCACAGGCTGACCAATATAGTCTTCAAGTGAGGTCGGGCGAATGGCACGATCAAAATGATCTTCGGGTTTTTCAGAACCACTGATAATACGGTCTTGCATAGTTGAGCTGATTTAACCTATTTATTCATTGATTTTAAAGCCGCGCGAATGATATCGGCTGCTTCAGTATATTCTGCTTTGACTGCATTAATCAGTTTTTGTGCTTCGGCAGGTTTATAGCCTAAAGATTGTAAAGCAGCTTCAGCTTCAGCAACCGCAGAATTGCCTGTAAATTGAATTTGTGAAGTATTGGTATGGGTCGAACCACCTGATACAGCAAAGTTTTTAAAACGATCACGCAGTTCGATCATTAAGCGTTCCGCTGTTTTTGCACCCACACCCGGAACTTTAACCAATGTTTTTACATCGCTATGTTCAACCGTATGGATCAGCATTTCTACGCTGAGGGTTGAAAGAATACCCAAAGCCATTTTAGGACCGACGCCGTTTACTTTTAAAAGCGTTCTAAAAATGATTTTTTCTTGTTGATGCATAAAGCCATAAAGCAGTTGGGCATCTTCACGCACGGCTAAATGCGTCCACAGGGTAACTTTTTGACCTTTTTGTAATTGGCAAAATGTAGACAGCGGGGTGTCAATTTCATAACCCACACCATTTACATTGAGTAGAACTGTTGGCGCTTCGAGTGCAAGCACTTCACCAATTAAACATCCGATCATTGAATTTATTCACTTCTTTGTTGATGGTTGAATAGTAATGAGAGTTTATATTATTGGCAAAATAATTTATGGGATATTTATTCTTACCAACACGGTTCACCTTTCACCACAAATTTGACCACTCCGTAATTAGAGTTTTCATTTACATGTTTATCAATACAGCTTTCATTTTTTGACTGTTGATTTATAAACGTGAACTTATATTCTTTTTCCTCAAAGTTCCAATTATGTTCCAAATAACGATTTAAATAGATTGATTTTAAGTGTTGATCACTGAATCGCTCGATTGGAATTCATAGTTCAAGTTTTTTGGTCTGATGTGTCCAATGAAAATCAAATGACTCAGGTTGATTGAGCTGTTCAGGAAAAATGAGTTTGGCTTCATCACTCAGTTGTTTTGCAGAATCCGGTAGCATTTTAAGTCGTTCTTCGAGTGGCGTTTTCACATGAGGTTTGGTGTATTTTACTTCAAAACTACTTAACAGCTTTACGATGAGTACTAGAAAACCAATGATGAATCCAATGAACAATAATTGAATAATACCAGCCCAAAAATCATCTTCAGTTTGATTCATAACCATCACACACGACTATAATAATTTGTTCGAAGCCATAAATAATTCATAGAAACCCCACCTTATTGCCTTGTAACTCTTGCGCCAAGTTATAAGCCTGATGGTCTGAAAGTTTCGAAATAATATCCAACACTTGCATGATATTGTCATAGTGATCATCACTAAAACGAACGCCTAATCCTGAAATAATCGAAAGTAAGCGACCTTCTTTAAAACTATGCACTTTGTCTGGTGTCGTGAGTGGAATAAAGGCATCCAAAATGTGTTGCAAGCTTTGATGCGCAATAATTTCCAAACCAGCTTTTTGCGGATGCTCAAAAATTTTTTCACGAGCTAAGTTCTTCGCTTTATCAATACCTTGTTCAATATCAGGTGAACAATACTGCAATAAACTGCCTTTCAGTTGACCTGACAAAATTTCAAAATGATGTTTAGAAAATGCTGTGGTGACTTCATCGACTAAGCGTTTCATCACACGTCCGCGAAGTGCAGCGATTTTCTGTTGCCAAGTGGTGTAAGGCGTTGCTAATTCTGATGGCTTACCATAATCACCAATGAGATCGAGAAAGATCGGTTCAACTTCTTCATAAGACAGCATATTTAAAATAATGCCATCTTCTAAATCAATTAAAGCGTAGCAAATATCATCCGCAGCTTCTAATAGATAGGTCAGTGGATGACGGCAAAAGTGGTATTCACCATACTGAATTAAACCAAGTTGCTCACCAATTTGTTTTAATATTTCTTTCTCTGCTTGATAACACCCAAACTTCGCGCGTTGATTTGCAGGTGTATTGCCTTGAGAGTCGATGGTTTTAGATAGCCATGGGTACTTTAAGTAAGCCCCTAAGGTTGCGTAAGTGAGGCGCATTCCACCGTCATTTGGGTGGTAGTCAATTTTGGTGAGTAGTCTTAAGCCTTGTGCATTGCCTTCAAACTGACGTACATCGGCTTGCTGTTCTGGAGACAGAGCTTTAAGGAAATCCCCATGGGAGGCGTCATCAAACCATTCACGAATGGCGTATTCACCTGCATGCCCAAAAGGAGGGTTGCCTATGTCATGCGCCAAACAAGCCGCTTGAATAATCGCACCCACATCCGCGGGTGAAATCCAGATTGGCAATTCATTACGGATTTTTTCAGCAGCGAGCATACCGAGTGAACGACCAATGCAGGACACTTCTAATGAGTGCGTCAAGCGTGTATGAATACCATCATGTTGAGTCAGTGGATGAACTTGGGTCTTACGATTCAGTTGACGAAAACTCTGAGAAAAAATAATGCGGTCATAGTCTTTGTGAAATGGGCTTCGAGCCTGTTCAGAACTTTGTTTAGTACTTCCAATTCGAACTGTAGAAAGCAGTTCTAACCATCGCATTTGAGTCATTGATGCTTATTCTTTCATTATTTGAGTTGATCATGCCAAAAATTACATTAAATCACTAGGCTTGTGCGACATAATTTGTCTTATTGCCGCTACAAATCATCGTCTCTAATCTTTGCAAATTCTCTTATTTAACGCTAACAATTTTAATCAATGGATTTGTTCGGATACGATTGAAAGGAAGCTGAATTGTAAATGCTGTACCAAGAATATGTATAGTTGCTATTGAATTTTATTTGAAATGACCTCATCTTAAAACCATAAATAAATATTCTAGAGAATTGAGCTTTATGTTATTCCATTTGCCAAAGTTAACTGCAGAAATTCGTGTCACCCATCTCAATACACGTATTAACGAGCAACGGAAGAAAATCGCTCAAAATACAGCATCAAAGTTCGAACTTTTACAGTTGTCTCAACAATTTTCAAAAGAAGCGAAGACGCGTAAAAAGAATAATCAAAAAGTTTATGTGCTCGATTTTAAAGGTGATATGGCAGCATCAGCTGTTGAAAATCTTCGTGAAGAAATTACGCTGATCCTCGCGACAGCAAAAGCGGGTCGTGATCGTGTTGTACTACGTCTTGAAAGCCCTGGTGGAATGGTGCATGGCTATGGTCTTGCAGCTGCACAATTGGTTCGTTTACGTGATGCAGGCTTTAACCTGACCATTTCTGTCGATAAGGTTGCGGCGAGTGGTGGTTACATGATGGCATGCATTGCCAATGAAATTGTATCGGCGCCTTTTGCAGTTTTGGGTTCAATTGGTGTTGTAGCGCAAGTGCCGAATTTTAATCGCCTGTTGAAAGAACATAATGTTGATTTCGAGCTGTATACCGCGGGTCAATATAAACGTACAGTGACTATGTTTGGTGAAAATACGGAAGAGGGCAAAGCCAAGTTTGAAGAAGAACTTCAGCAAACGCATAAGTTATTTAAGCACTTCGTTGAAAAGTACCGTCCGCAGTTGAATGTGGAAAAAGTGGCAACAGGAGAGCATTGGTACGGTGAAGATGCGATTGATTTGAATTTGGTGGATAAGCTACAGACTTCAGATGAATATCTCTTAAGTTTATTGATGCAACATGATGTCTATCTGATTCAGACTCGCCGTAAGCCAACTTTAGGTGAAAAGTTAGGTTTACAAGCTGCACAAATGGCAGATAGTTTCATTCCAGCAGTGATGAATAAGGTGATGGAATCGCTCAGCAAAGCGAACTCAAATTTAGTTCAAATGCGTGATCCGAAATTATGATTTGCCAGTGTTAAGTTAAATAAAAAGCCAATCTAATGATTGGCTTTTTTTGTTTTCATGTTTTCTTTTCGTTAGGTTTTTCAGCCACTTTAAATAGCAGAATGAATCCTGAAAGGATTGAACCGATGGTGGCTATCCACATATCTTTATGTGCATCCCAAATATCGCCTTGTTGACCATTATAGTTTTCAGCTTCTTCGGGAGATAAGCCAATCGCGATCAACCATTCAATCCATTCATAAACCAAACTTGTCGCCATCACGAATTGAACCACCAATATAAATAAAATTTTTGCCGAAAGTTGAGGTAACCAAACTTGAAATAGTCTCAGAAAAAAAGGATAGAGCAGTAATCCATAGGCAAAATGAACCAAGCGATCATACATATTGCGAGTCCAGCCCAGCGCTTGATTTAAATCGAAGTTAAAAATAGTTACGATCCAATCATTGTAGGGAACATAAGAATATAAATAATGTGCGCCTAAGATATGTATCAGTAAAAATCCAATATAAAGCGCAAATGACCAAAAACTTAGACCTACTTTTTTAAGGCAGTAAAATAAGAAAACGAGCATGATTGCTGTACCGATTTGATGTAAGCCATAAGAGGCGTATTCAAGCGGTTTTATACTGGCGATGATTAAGGCAATGATGAGTAGAGTCAAAACAAAATAATGTTTGCTCGTTAAAGAATGGTAAATCATATTGTTATTGGCTTTATAAGAATTATCGGCATTATATAAGAAAAATAAATCAGAAAATATCGATTCATTTGCACAGTCGCGTTTAAACAAAAATTGAACGAGTTGCTTTGTTTGAGGCAAGTTTGACAGTTTTAAATACTGAAATCCGATAAAATATTTTTATTTGCTTTTAGGTTAGATGATGGCAGTAAAAGAAGCATTTTTAGCAACGCAAAATTGCTATTTTAATTATGAGTTTGAAGAACTCAATTTAGGCGATGATTTCCCCGAAGAGCTTTCAGTGTCACTACGTGGCATGATGTATCGCCATGAAATTCAATATCCAGATGCGATTTACTACGTATATTTTAGTGAGTTGTTAACGAACTGCGAATTACAAAGAATGAAAGATGATTGGGCGAAATACTGTCCAATGGAATGAAATGATGGTTATTCCAAGATGTGAATCTTTCACATCTCCCTTGCGCACTCAGAATATATTCTGAGGATGCTCATCTGCTAACAGGAAAGGAAATTAAAGATTTAAAATAAAAAAGCGAAGCCTGAGCTTCGCTTTTTTATTAAAAATCTAATATCTATAAAGTTTAGATTTTAGATTTTAGATTTTAGATATTAGGTCTTTGATTTGTTTTGCTTGATCAGCAGCATTACCTGTATAAGTCGCAGGTGTCATTTCTGCAAGACGTGCACGGTCAGCAGCAGGAACCACTTCAAGTTCATTACCATTCACGAAATTCACCATCATGTCACGAGTCATTGCTTGACCACGAGTAAGCGCTTTAAGTTTTTCATAAGGCTTTTCAACATTGTAACGACGCATCACGGTTTGAATTGGTTCAGCCAATACTTCTTGCGCATTGTCTAGGTCTTCAAGAATACGGTCAGCATTCAATTCAAGTTTACCAATCCCTTTTGAACATGCTTCAAAAGCGATCAAGCTTTGTGCAAAACCAACACCCATGTTACGAAGAACAGTTGAGTCAGTTAAGTCACGCTGCCAGCGAGATACAGGAAGTTTCTCACCTAAGTGAGCAAGAACTGCATTTGCTAAGCCTAAGTTACCTTCAGAGTTTTCGAAATCAATCGGGTTTACTTTGTGTGGCATGGTTGAAGAACCAACTTCACCTTCTTTCAAACGTTGTTTGAAGAAACCAAGTGAGATATAACCCCAAACGTCACGGTTAAAGTCGATCAAGATGGTGTTGAAACGACGTAGTGCATCAAAAAGTTCCGCCATGTAATCATGTGGTTCGATTTGCGTGGTGTACGGGTTAAACTCTAAACCTAAAGATTCTACAAATGCTTGAGAATGCGCAGGCCAGTTGATGTCTGGATAAGCAGAGTAATGCGCATTGTAGTTACCGACTGCACCATTGATTTTGCCCAATAATTCAACATTTTTAAATTGTTTGATTTGACGTGCAAGGCGATATGCCACGTTCGCCATTTCTTTACCCAAAGTGGTTGGGCTTGCCGTTTGACCATGTGTACGAGACAACATTGGTTGTTCTGCATGTTTTTCAGAAAGTGCAACGATTGAGTCAATGATTTGCTGCATCGCTTGAACTAGCACTTCACGACCGCTTTTGAGCATTAAAGCATGTGACAAGTTGTTGATGTCTTCAGAAGTACATGCAAAGTGAATGAACTCACCTGCATTTTTGAGTTCATCAATGTGCGCAATTTTTTCTTTAAGGAAATATTCAACTGCTTTCACGTCATGGTTCGTTGTGCGTTCAATTTCTTTAATGCGGTTTGCATCATCTTCAGAAAAATCAGCAACAATCGCATCTAAAGCTGCATTGGTTTCGTTCGAGAAAGCAGGCACTTCTGTGATTTCTGGACGATTCGCAAGGGCTTGTAACCAGCGTACTTCTACAGTCACACGAGCATGGATCAAACCAAACTCAGATAAGAAAGGACGAAGAGCATCACATTTGCTCGCGTAACGTCCATCAAGTGGAGAAAGTGCAGTTAAAGCGTTCATAACGATTCCTTAGACATTGGAATTAAACGAAAAACAGTAAGCTCGTTGAGCATCAGTTAAACCACCTGAAACTGTAAACGAGCCAGATCTTGAATATCTTTGAGTAGCTTACGTTTGGTGAAGATCATTGACCATGAACTTCCACCCGACTGACGCCATAAATGCGCCATTTGTAAACCTGTAAATAGGGATGCACGAATGCGATTGGTATGTGCAGTATCTTTAAATGCTTCAGCACTGCCTTTGACCATAATCCGTGGGTTAATCGAACCCGCAGTTTCGACATAGGTTTGAGCAAGATTGGCAATGATACTTGGATGCAGATAATTGTTATCGAAGAAAGACAGTTGTTTTAATATTTTTTGTTGTGATTTTTCAATGATGTCTACAAACTTCGGATTGCTATAGACTTTCTTTTCTAAATGCAACAATGCCATGGCATAAGACATGGGCAGTTTAGCATTGGCAAATTTGGGAATTCTAGATTTTGGGGAGGTTGTAAACGGTTGGGTAATGCTACTTTCTAATGTTTTGAGTCCGAGGGAAATGTCGGCAAGCTGATGAAAGAAATCTAAGGTCTGACAGTTTTGATTGGTATCAGGGCGAATATTTAAACTCGCCTTGATTAATTGTTCTAAATAGAAGTTACCGTTTTCACCGATACTCTGTCGTCCTGAGAGGGCAGTCATGTGGGTGAGCTGTGCAGATTGAAACACAGCAGCCAAAGCCAACGCTCTATTTTGACGAACATTCAGAGTTTGAGGCTGTTGAAACGGTAACTCTGTCATGACCGATATTCCTTTAAATAAAATCAGGTTTTGGCGCATTGGTATGATGAATCACACCCCCACCTAAACAAACTTCATCTGCGTAGAACACTACACTTTGTCCTGGGGTTACAGCACGTTGTGGTTCATCAAATTCAACACGAACACCATTTGGCATTGTATCATCATTGAAAATTACACAGGCTTGATCAGGCTGACGGTAACGGGTTTTGGCAGTACAGCGGAAACCTGTTTCAGGAATCGCTTGCTCACCTGCCACCCAGTCAATCGCTTCTGACCATAAAATGGTACTTTGCATCAGTGGATGTTCATGACCTTGACCAATCACCAAACGATTGTTTTCAATGTCTTTATATAGAACAAACCAAGCGCCTTCAGCAGCACCTTTTAAGCCGCCCATACCAATACCACCACGCTGACCGAGCGTATAGTACATTAAGCCGTGATGTTCACCAACCTCTTTACCATCATCCAGCACAATTTTTCCTGCTTGCGCAGGCAGATACTGTTTGAGGAAGTCATTGAAGCGACGTTCACCAATAAAACAAATGCCTGTCGAGTCTTTTTTCTTGGCAGTGGCTAAACCTAACTCTTCCGCAATACGACGCACTTCAGGTTTTTCAATTTCACCGACAGGGAATAAGGTCTTGTTAATTTCACGACCATGAACCGCATGTAAGAAATAGGTTTGGTCTTTGTTTTGATCTACACCACGAAGCAGAGGTGCATATTCTTCACCACGTGAATTTTTTAAGGTTTCACCACGACGACAATAATGACCTGTCGCAATAAAGTCTGCGCCTAAATTCATAGCATGGTCTAAGAACGCACGGAATTTGATTTCTTTATTACACAGAATATCTGGGTTTGGCGTACGACCCGCAGCATATTCTGCTAAGAAATGTTCGAATACACGATCCCAATATTCCATGGCAAAGTTTGCAGTATGCAGTTTGATCCCTATCTTGTCACACACAGCTTGTGCATCAGCAAGGTCTTCCATCGCTGTACAGTATTCTGTACCGTCATCTTCTTCCCAGTTCTTCATGAAAAGCCCTTCAACTTGATATCCTTGTTGAAGTAAAAGCGCTGCAGAAACAGATGAATCTACACCACCCGACATACCGACGATGACACGTTGTTGCATAGGATTAGGCATCCAAATTTGAAATTAAGGGAGAATTTTGGTGCTCATAAACGAGCGATAAAGGAAATTTTTGACCTGAAAGGGCATCTTTGACCGCTTTGACTACGAGTGGACTGCGTGCGCGAGCTGAATTTTCAAGTTCATCGAGTGTCATCCACACTGCACCAATGATATCTGTATCAAGCTGAGCATCGACATGATGCTTAATCTCTTTGGCTAAGAAACAGAATCTGTAATAGGTACGATCAGGAAACATCGGTGGCGTATAAGTATATATACCAAGCAGAGATTGAACTTCAACCTCATAACCTGTTTCTTCCATGGTTTCACGAATGGCTGCTTCAATAATCGTTTCACCCACTTCAACATGTCCAGCAGGTTGATTAAAAACAGTATGCGTCACACCTTCTGTATGTTCTTCGACAAAGAGGAATTTTCCGTCTTTTTCAACAACAGTTGCGACGGTGACATGAGCAGTCCAAGCGGTCATAAAACAGCACCAGGGATAAGGATGCACTATTGTATAAAATTTTGGGGTGTGTGGCTATGTGGATTTTCTTATCAAATAAACGGTAAAATATTTTTATTTATCAGATGGTAGGAGGGTGTTTGAAAAAAATAGTAAGCAAATTGGATAGTTTTTTATATAGTAAGGCACAAATAGGCATAGTTTTTCTGCTTTTAGTACTGATTTTATTACATTTACCAAGTGCGATTTATGGAAGTATTTTTTTTGTACCTATAACTCAAAATGAAGTTGACTATTATGCAAAATTTGGGGCATGGTTTACTGCTATTGGGGCGATATTTACTATTATTAACCCGAATCCTGCTTAAGCCGATGAATCAATAATTTGAATTGTTGGCTTATTTCGATGGGTTAATTGATATGCACATAACGAGGCGTAAATTCCACTGAGAAATCCACGAACACTGCGTGCTTTACTCGTCACTAAATTGTATTGACCTTTCAATAGGCTGAATAACGTTTCTATTTTATTGCGCTGTTTTAAGTGATATTCATCTGGCACACTGAGCTCAACAGACCGCATGTTCTTCCGATGATAAGTAATCAAATCAATACCTTGATCTTTTAACTTAATTTTTAAATCTTGACTAATATAACCACGATCCGCATAAAGCTTTGCCTCGAACCCCTCGACCAACTGCTCCACCATTTTGATGTCAGCAACATGTCCATTCGACAAAGCAGAACAAGCAATTTCACCAAATTGATTCATCGCAATATGTAATTTACAGCCATAAAACCAGCCCATTGAGCTTCTACCACGTGATGCAATTTGGACTAATGATTTATGACGCTGAATACGTT